>CALLLZ010000174.1 GCA_938008005.1 uncultured Marinicella sp.
ACTGATATGCTTAAACAAGCCGGCTTTAAACAAGTCAAAATATACGGTTCATTAAGCAAAGATGATTATGATTTAACCGCAGAACGACTGGTGGCAATAGCGAGAAAATAAAAAAGGCCGGAATTTCCGACCTTTAAAAAACCTCTTAGTATGAAACTTACTGAACTTGATGCATATGAACATCTTGTTGTGGATAAGGGAAACTACACCCACCCGCTTCCAAGTTGTACTTCAGTTGCTCTAAAACTTGGCCATGAACTGTCCAGTAATCAGCAGCCTTAGCCCAAGGCCGAACTGCGAAATTTATACTTGAGTCAGCCAACTCCAATAAAAACACACTCACAGCTGGATCTTTCAAAACCAGTTCATTCGCATTAAGTGTATCCTCAATGATTTGTTTGGCTTTTTTAATGTCATCGTCATAACTTACACCAATGACCAAATCAATGCGTCGATTACCTTGTGAAGTTAAGTTGGTAATCACATCTGAGGTAATTAACCCATTAGGAACGATCAATTCTCTGTTGTCAGGTGTTTTAATGATGGTACTGAAAATTCGAATTTCTTGAACTTTACCAGCCACCCCTGAAACTTCAACAATATCACCGAGTTTAAATGGTCGGAACATCACCAACATCACACCTGATGCAAAATTTGACAAAGAATCTTTCAAAGCCAGACCAATGGCTAAGCCTGCCGCACCCATTACAGCAATCAAAGAAGTGGTTTGAACACCCAATTGGCCTAATGCTGTGATGATTACCACAACCAAAATTACGTAATAAACCAAGTTCTTCAAGAAATTAACTAAGATGGGATCATTGCCTGACTTAGCCAACCCTTTACCCGTCAGATTAGATATCCACCTGGCAATACGACGACCAATCCAAAAAATCAATAAAGCCAAAACTAATTTGGTCGCGATACCTATCAATGCTTCAGGGTTATTGATAAATTCATTGAAATATGTTTTTATTTGATCAATAAATGAAACCTCATTTTCTTCCATAACTGCCCTCAAAATGTATAAAAATAATATTGTAGCAAAAATAAGTTTTGTGATTGTGAAGAAATGTAACAGATGTGTGTAACAGAAAAGCGAATAAAATCAGTTCGCGCTGAGAAAATCCAAAGTTAACTTCAAGGCCGATTTATTGCGCAATAAGCCAAAATGACTGCTGTGAACCTTTTCATGTTGATCAATCCAGTCCGCTTGCGTTTCAGCTAAGCCAACAGTTCCATCACTGACACCGAAACGCCACTCAACAAAGCGACTCAAGCCATAAGCAGATGTGCCAGCTATCATCATTGTCATACGGGACTCAACAGGGACCTTCACACCCTCAGCCAAAGGTTCTGCCGCACGCTTCAAAATGGCATCATCCCAACCCATCTTTTTTAACTTTTTCACCACCCTTGAACCGTTAACTGGCGATCCAAGCATCAGTAATTTTCCCAATTTTTTAATTCTGGGTAAAGCTCGCATGGATAAAACCCCACCCATAGAGTGTCCCACCAAATGGACTGTTGCTTCAGGGCGCGAATTAACATAAGCAGTTAACTGCATCAAAGTTAAATCAAAAGCCTGTTGGGTGGTTTTATAGCCAAATAAATATACTTTAAACCCATGTTCCGTTAACAAACGGCGGTATGTACCCCAGGTCCAAGGCTTCATCCACAAACCATGGACTAAAACAACAGCCTCTTGAGGTTGTTCATCCATACATGAAATCAGGCATCTTCATCGGGGGTAATCACCTGAACATGAACATCAGCCAATTGCTCTGCATCTATGGTTGATGGTGCATTGGTCAGCGGACAATGGCCACTGGATGTTTTCGGAAATGCAATCACTTCACGAATTGACTCTTCTCCACACATTAAGGTTGCCATCCGATCTATACCAAATGCGATGCCGCCATGCGGTGGACAACCAAACTGGAGCGCCTCCAATAAGAAGCCAAACTTGTCCTCTGCTTGCTGTTCGCTGATCCCCAATAATTCAAGCACTGATGACTGCATATGTTGATCATGAATACGAATGGAACCGCCACCCAATTCAACGCCATTGAGTACCATATCATAACCTTTAGACAAGGCTTCGCCAGGGTTGTTTTGTAACGCCTCCACTGTTCCAGTTGGCGCGGTAAAGGGGTGATGCAAAGCATCCCAGCGTTTTTCATCTTCATTGAATTCAAACATGGGGAAATCAACCACCCATAACGGCGCCCATGTATCACTGACACGGCCAATATCTTGACCCACTTTGATCCGCAACGCACCCATAAATTGGGTCACTTCACTGTATTTACCTGCACCAAAGAATAATAAATCACCATCTTCTGCCGCCGTAGAAGACAAAATACCAGCCAAAGCATCATCACTGAGGAATTTAACAATTGGAGACTGTAACCCATCTTTACCTGCCGCTTTATCATTGACCTTAATCCAAGCCAACCCACGCGCGCCAAATCGACGTGCATAAGGTTCATATTCATCAATTTGTTTGCGGGTAAAATTCGCACCACCCTGTGGCACTTTCAGAACCGCTACGCGACCTTGAGGGTCTTTAGCTGGTGCTGAGAATACTTTGAACTCAGAATCTTTAACCGCTTCAGCCACATCAACTAACTCAAGATCTATTCGCAAATCAGGCTTATCTGAGCCATATCGACTCATGGCTTCCTTGTAAGTCATCCTTGGAAACGGATTGGCTAAATCTATACCCTTAACTTCTTTGAAGGTATCACGAATTAATTTTTCAGCCATTTGCAGCACATCTTCTTGTTCAACAAAGGCCATCTCAATATCTAGTTGAGTGAATTCAGGCTGACGATCTGCACGCAAATCTTCATCACGGAAACAACGAGCAATTTGATAATAACGATCCATTCCTGACATCATCAACAATTGTTTGAACAGCTGTGGAGACTGAGGCATCGCATAGAATTGACCGGCGTTCATACGGGATGGCACCAAAAAGTCACGTGCGCCTTCTGGTGTGGCTTTAGTTAAAATCGGTGTTTCAACATCTAAAAAGTCACGGTTATATAGGTGATCACGCAAAACATGAGTTAATTTTGAACGCAAACGCATGTTATGTTGCATGTTATCGCGACGCAAATCCAAGTAACGGTATTGCAAACGGATGTTTTCACCTGGGCTTTCATCCAGCATAAAAGGTAAGGGTTTGGAGGAATTCAACACATGATATTCATCAACCACCACTTCAATTTGACCCGTTGCCAGCTTTGAATTGCTTTGGCCTTCCGGTCGGTTTCTGACGGTACCTTTGACTCGCAAACAATATTCATATCTGGCATCATCTGCAATTTTAAAAGCCGCTTCATTATCAGGTTCAACCACAACTTGTACCAAGCCGGTGTGGTCTCTTAAATCGATAAATATAACGCCACCGTGGTCGCGCCTGTTGCCTACCCAGCCACAAACTTCAACTTGTTGATCCAGGTATTTTTCTGTGACCTGACCACAAAACTCATTCCGCATGACAATACAATCTGTAAAAAAGCGAACAATTTTACCTTAACAACACATTAAGATTACAACTATTTACACGCTAAAATGACCAAATACGGCGCCAAAACAGCAATTTAAAGTGATGTACTTCACAAAATACCTGTTTTTGCGTTAAGCTGATATTCAAACCATATCATTACAATGTAAACTCGAAATATAAAAGCCGAGTGAATTGGGTTGGGAAAAATTATGTCAGAAGAAATTAGAAAGAAAAAATTTGGTCATTACGAAGTCACCTCAGAATTAGGCAGAGGCGGTATGGGTGTAGTCTATAAAGCCTGGGAACCTTCATTAAACAGACACGTCGCGATCAAAGCACTGGGTGAACATTTATTGGGTGATGAAGGTTTGATTGAACGTTTTACCCGCGAAGCCAAAAGTATGGCTGCTATCAACCACCCTAACGTCATTCAAGTCTACTACATCGGGATGGAAGAACGACAACCTTATTTTGCCATGGAGTTTATAGAAGGGGTCTCCTTAGATGATTTGTTGCGTGGCAACCATGTATTAAATGTATCACATGCCAAAGAAATTCTACGCCAAGCTTGTGCGGGATTGGCAGTCGCTCATGAACTGGAATTGGTTCACCGTGACATCAAACCAGCTAACTTAATGCTTTGTGATGATGGCACTGTCAAAGTTGTAGATTTTGGCATCGCCCAAACACGAGAATATGGTGATAAGTTAACCAACACTGGCGAGTTTGTGGGAACACCAGGTTATTTATCTCCAGAAGTGTGTACTGGTAAAGACGTCGATTCACGTTCTGATATTTTTGCCTTGGGTATTGTTTTTTATGAAATGCTTGCCGGCAAAGTACCTTTTGAAAATGACAGCCCCCTGGGTTTGATGCTTGAAGTGGTACAAGCTGAAATACCAGATATACGTGGGGTAAATAAAAAAGTAGATAAGAAAACCAGTTATATTCTGGAAAAAATGATTGCCAAAAACCCTGATGAACGCTTTCAGTCTTGTCAAGAAGTGATCAAACACCTTGGGCCCTCTACCATAGAATTAACCCTGGCGGATATAAAGAAACAAGCCATCTCTGTAAAACCAGTTAAGAAAACAGCCAAAATTTCCCAGCAAGTCACCTTACCTAATGCAGCAACCATTGACACAGCTGTTCCTTCAACCCGCAAAAAGTCAAATAAAGCTGTTTGGGCTGTTTTAGCCCTCGGTTTGGCAGTCGGTGTGGGTGCAATAGGCATCCATGAGGGGTATATCCCATCACCGTTCAAATCTGATGATGACTATCAAGCCATGACCTTGTTAGGTGACAACAGTGAAAACATGCAACTGCAAGATGTGAAGTTGAAATCAAAACAAGAGTTGGCACAAATCAGTAATGAGCTGAATGCACAAAACCCTTCTGAGCAAATCACCAAAGACAATCAAACCATTGCTGAGAACCCATCAACAAACAATCAAAACCTCAACTCCGAAACAACAAGTAGCGCTGCTTTAAATACAAATAATGCGGTTAAATTGGATCAAGAACCAACCATCGAACCCTCAACTTCAAATGAAACGATAGCAAGTTTGACACCAAGCAAAACCAAGCAAGAAACTCAAACAACTGATATTGCCAACTCAAATCCTATCAACATTGAAAAAATCAAACAAGCAGAGGTTAAAATTACTGAAAAAACCATTGCTGCAGTTGAGACAACCAGCAACCAAGTTCAGCCCAACATAGAAAAATTTGTTGAACAGCAAAGCAAACCTGTGGTCACTAAGCGCATCAAAAAGCCCAAAACAGTAAAAAAAGATAAGGGTGTTGCCGTGCTGGTATTTGGTGATCCGGCGGTGGCCAATCCAATAGAAAAAATAATTGAGTCAGAATTGAAACGTGACAACATCAAAGTTTTGAACGAACAATTTGTACCTGGATTGTCGCAAGTCATGTCAGAAGGTGTTGATTTAGCAGCCATCAAAAGTAAGCTAGATGCTTATGGCGGGCAAGCAATGATCATTGCCAATGTCAACCATGTGGGTGAACAAACTCTAGAATACTACGGCCGCCAATCACAATTGATTAATGCCCAGCTTGATGTTGATAGTTATGATTTGCTCACAGGTGACTCAATTGGTTCAGGCTATGGCTCTGATTTGAGCTATACCAGTTTGAATGCCACTGAAACGGCTCAAGAAGCGGTGATGGATTTCGTTGATCGCCTAAAAACAGACTTGAAACAAGACCTAAACAACCAATAATAAACCAACGGTAAGCAAGCAACAGAATGTCATCTAAAAAAATTCTGCTGCTATCTACTTACGACGCCCAATCCCATCGCTATTGGCGCAGCCAACTGGTGAGCCAGTTTCCAGCACACCAATGGGAAATCTTGACTTTGAAAGATCGATATTTTGCTTGGCGAATGGGTGGCAATGCATTGAACCTAAAAGCTGACTATGATCAGCTATTAAGTATGCAATACGATGTACTGATTGCCACTTCAATGACCGATTTAAGCACACTACTTGGACTATATCCACAGTTAGCTGCACTCCCTAAACACCTGTATTTCCACGAAAATCAATTTGCCTACCCCAAAAATAAAAATCAACAGGGCTTGTTAGAAATTCAAATGCGCAGTATTTACTCAGCCCTAGCAGCTGACTTCTTATGGTTCAACTCTAACTACAACCGCAGCAGCTTTATTGCTGGTGTGAAGCAATTGATCCAACAAATGCCTGACGGTATACCCAGTGACCTCATTCAATCTTTTATAGCCAAAAGTTCAATTTTACCTGTTCTAATTGATAATGATTGTAAACCTCTAGCTAACAAAACCGCCTCAAAGAAGCGTATAGAAGTGGTTTGGAATCACCGCTGGGAACATGACAAAGGCCCCGAAATCTTATTGGAGGTGATGCGCCAATGTGTTAACAAAGATCATATCAAGTTTCACATCATCGGCCAACAATTCAGAAGTACACCAACAGCCATGCAAAAAATTATTGAAAATCACCGATCACAATGTCTCACTTTAGGCTATATTGAAACACGTGCTCAATACATCAAAACTTTACAGCAAGCAGATGTCGTGTTATCCACCGCCCATCATGATTTTCAGGGTATCTCAATGTTAGAAGCTGCTGCCTGTGGATGCTTGCCCGTTGCACCTAATAGGTTGGTCTATCCAGAACTTTATCCATTAACCAACCTATATCCATCAACTCCTTTGAAACCGCAAACCGAAGCACATGCCATACTGCAAATATTGACGGACTTGAATCAGTTAAATCACCGACTGTCATCATGCAACTGGCACCAATGCAAACCATTATATGAACAATTTTTCCAATAAAGCCAAGATCTTATCAATTCATACTGGCCTGATGCGATTGCTTGGGTGGATGATGGTATTAGCCGTAATTGTATTGTCTCTGACTAAACTGCCATCAACTACTCAAACAGTCCCCAATAGTGATAAGTTTTTACATTTAACAACCTACTTCTTACTCAGCTACTGGTTCTTCCACACCTATTTCAATCACAAAGTAGCCGCCGTTATAGGCTTTATACTTTTGGGGTTATTACTAGAAATATCACAACATTTGACCCCATATCGATTTTTTGAGTGGTTAGATATGTTAATGAACAGCGCCGGTGTGTTTTTGGCATATATATTTTTTTGGGTTGCCAAAATTCGAATTAAATTGCTATTAGAGACCTTTGCTTGATTCTGGGTCATTGGGAAAAAGAGTTGAAATTTTATTAATCAAGGCGAGAAATGCAATCTAATAGCTAGCTATTAGTCAGTTTTTTAACGCAGAGTAATGAAATTTCAATCTTTTTAACTTGATTCACGAATCGAGCAAAGGTCTCTATTAGTCCGTTAATTAGCCCGAACAAGTAAAAATTGGTTAAAATGAAACTTTTTACTTAAGATCATATATGCCATCAATTGACATCATCGTTCCAGTTTTTAATGAACAAGATGTAATACCTCTGTTTGAAAAACGCATCAAAGATGTGATGCAAAGTTGTGATATTAAGTGGCGAGTGATCTTTATTGACGACGGTTCAAAAGATGACAGTTTGGCTGTGATGAAATCAATCCATGAATCAAACAACCAGTTTGGTTATCTGTCCTTAAGTCGCAACTTTGGTAAAGAATATGCAGTAACCGCAGGACTTGATCACGCCTCGGCGGATGCAGCTGTGGTGATTGATGTTGATTTACAAGACCCACCTGAACTGATACCAGACATGATAGCCGAATGGCATGCCGGATTCGATGTCATCTTTGCCACTCGCAAAGCCAGACATGGTGAATCAATGGCTAAAAAGGCTACAGCCAATCTATTTTATCGTATCATCAACTCCATGAGCAAAATTGACATCCCCAAAGACACTGGTGATTACCGCTTGATGTCACGCCGCGCATACCAAGCAGTCAATAAACTCAGAGAACGCAATCGCTTTATGAAAGGCCTATTCGCCTGGGTTGGCTATAAACAAAAACAGTTGTATTTTGAACGTGAACCCAGAGCTGCTGGAACGACCAAATGGAACTACAGTAAATTGTGGCGATTTGCCTTAGACGGCATCACTTCATTCAGCTATATGCCTTTGAGGTTCGCCACTTGGATTGGTATGACAGTGGCTATTCTTGCTTTTTTTTATGGCGTGATCATCATCACCAAAACCATCATTATGGGTAACGATGTACCGGGTTACCCATCTCTGATGGTGGTGATACTTTTCCTCGGTGGAATTCAACTAACCGCACTTGGCATCATTGGTGAATACCTCGGACGCATGTTCAATGAAAGCAAACAAAGGCCATTGTATTTAATTGATGAATACCAACCACCAGAACAATGAACCAAAAAACTTATTGGGCCAGATCTATTTCGAAAAAGAGCACATACGAATCTTGCTTTATTGCGCTCAAACGACAACCCTTTAAACTCTGCATGAAAAAACTGATCTATTTTGTATTCGCCCTCACTGTTACTGGCTGTAACAATAATGAAGAACCGGCACTTGAGACTGCTGCAGAAACCGCACCCAAGTTTATCAAATCAGCTCACTATTTTTCTTCAGCATGGCCCGTTACTTTCTGGCAAGAGTTTGAAGAGGATGATGTCTCTTCAGAACTCAAACAAATTAAGAAAGATGGCTTTAACACCATTGTCTTGGTTGTTCCGTGGCGCGGTTTTGAAATTGGTTTTGAAAATGAGCAGACCGAATCCAATCCAATTCTTTATGAACGGCTCACTTTCGTACTCAAGGCCATCGTTGAGCATAATTTAAAATTCATTTTACGACTTGGCTTTCCTCATTATCATATGCCAGAAGCTAAAACCTATGCACTGGAGCAGTGTATTGGTATGTATACCAATGAAAAAACTCAAAATCACTGGATTGATTATTTAGAAAAAGTCAGTCAATCTATTAAACCATTCCAAGAATCATCTGCCGGTATCTTGGTTACATGGGAAGACTTCTGGTGTCCACACTCTTTATTCCCTAAATGGAGTGAAGAAAAACGCCTTGAGATGGCTCAAGCCATGGGCTATGAGAAATGGCTGCAGCAACAAAATCAAAACATGGTAAAAGTATTGTTACAACAAAGTGACATCAGATTTGATCAAATTAAAGTTCCACTACCTGCTGACTTTTCTTATGTATTGTATCTGGACTTTATTGACCAAATGTTTGAACAAAAAGTCTTGAAACCAGCCCAAAGTATTTTCCCCAATGCAGCCATGGAAATCCGAGTAGATAAGTTACCAATCAAGCAAAAAGAACAATATACATGGATCGGCCATGATTTACACCTAGAAGAAAGCAATCTTCGAGGCACTTATTGGGCGCCTTTTTGGGGCGCTGAAAACAAAGGTGAGTTAATCAGTGCAGAACAGGCCCTAAAAAACTTCAACTATCTTTTAAAAACTGTTTCTGATAATGGTAACAACATCAATCATCTGGTCGAACAATTTAATTTTTATGACAACACAGTACATTACCCCAACAACGCCAACATCAAACCTGAAGAAATAGATGATTTTTTGCTGGGAGCAGCTCCTTTGCTGAAAAAATACAGTCGGGGTTTTGGGGTTTGGGCTTATCGAGATTATCATGACAGTGCCATCCTTAACGGCTCTTTTGAGATGGGCACAGAGGGCTGGCATATTGATGGTTTGGCTGAAATACAAACTCAACAACAAGACCAAAGCTTATTGATGCAAGCTGGCAGCTCAATCACCCAAAGATTTTTAGCTGATAAGCGATTTAAACTGTTGGTCAAATACCAAAACATTACGCTTTGTGTAATGGCCAACCAAAAAGCAGTCATCGAAGTTAAAGTAGATGGCGTGGTGTTAAAGGAATGGCAAATCGAGCCAGAACAAAATTGCACCCAAATTTCTGCCGAACCTTTTAAGTTAAGAGTTCCACTGTTGTTTTCTATTCAGGCCCAATCTGAAGTTTTGATTGATGAAATCAAACTGTTTGGTTTCACTCAAATGTTAGGCCTATATGATGCAGAAGGCAATCCAGCTCAAAACCTAGATGCTTATCGAAAACTGAATGGTTTATTTAAGTAATAAAAAATTTTCTAATTACAAGATTGTTAAAATAATACCACTAATTAAATGAATTCATAACATGATAATGTGACAAAAAGATTACAATCGCCAAAATGAATAACTTTTCGTGGCTGTTTGCTCTTTTGTTACTACCTTTAATTACTCTGCAAATGATGCACAGTATCGCCTTATGGCCTATACTAAATCATGTGTTTTTTAGCGCAGCAATAACGACCTTGTTGAATGTTGCTCAATACCAAAAAACTAAGCTTAAAAATTTCTTTAAACTCTTTTTAGTTATCATTTACTTTTTGTGTTTATTCATGCTTTTGTTTGAAGTGATTTTGTTTGATTTCACTGGCAATGGTTTCAATGACGAAGTTTATTTTCACTTTGAATTTCAATCACTTAAAATTGGCTTTAATGAGTATCCAGTCCAACTATTGGCTTTTGTCTTTTTGTTGCTTTTTTATGCTTTTCTAATTAACAAGCTTTTAAATAGCCTTTCACATGTGAAAGGCTATTGGCTTTTAATCACTGCCATTACTTTATTGTTAACTGGCATTATAAATAGCCCATTGGCTCGATTCTCAAGTGGCGCTATTGATTATCTGTGGCAGGAAAATGTTGAATTAAATGAAGAACTCATCAAACAATATGTAGACTTAGGTGTTTTACAAAATAACACAATAACAACAAAAAACAACCTCAGCGCAACGACCACAAAAGATTCAAAGAACCTCATACTTCTTTACCTAGAGTCTTTCAATGAAGGCTTGCTTCATTTGGATCAATATCCCGGGTTAACCCCACAGTTGAACCAACTCAGCCAACGCTATGAAAACCTAAACCACCTCAGCTCATCTTATGTCACCATTGAAGGGCTTATTTCAAGCCAGTGCGGAACCATGCTTCCGATGACAGCCGGTAACAACACATTTTTGAACGAGGGTAAATTACTTTCAAAAATGCCTTGTTTAGGAGATGTTTTGAACCAAGCTGGTTACACGCAATACTTTTTAGGCGGTGCAAAAATGGACTTTGCAGGCAAAGGCCATTTTTTAAAAACGCATGGGTATGATAATGTTTGGGGTTTAGGACATTGGAGAGCCAATGGTTTTCGTGAAACAAAAGGCATATGGGGGCTAACCGATACTCAATTGTTCAGCAATGCCTTGGATACCATCAATGAGGCTGCTAAAAATCCCCCGTATCACATAACTCTGTTAACCCTAGGCACTCATTTACCTGGTTACACCTATGAAGGATGCTCACCTTATTCAGGTAGTGATGAGCCCTTTATCAACGCAATCCATTGTACTGATCAGCTGGTGGGTCAATTTGTCAAACAACTAGAACAATCTCGAATTTTAGACAACGCATTACTTTTGATCATAGCTGATCATGGCATATTTCCTGCAGTTAAAATGAAAGAGCTGTTTGGCAGCGGCGTCAAAGACAGAAGGCTGATTGGCATCACTAATCACCAACCACTTCCAAACCATCTACTATCAAGTTATGATTTAGCACCAACCATTTTGGATATGCTTAAAATTAAGCACAATGCACTTTTTCTGTATGGAAAATCACTGTTTAAAAAATCTGGAAACCAACAAAAACATGTAACCAGAACTGCAGACTGGCAAGACGGAAAAATGATTTTGAATTCTGCAGGGAACTGTACAGATTATCAAAAACCAGAATGGCCTCTTATTAAGTGCCATAAGCAGCAATTGTTAAATTTAACAAATCAACTATTGAAACACTATTCTCTTAAAGACCAGCCAAAACAACTTTCTTGCGAACTGGAAATCAACTTTGCTCATACCGATGATGAAAAAACAAAGGGAAAATGGTCGCTGCGGCTTAATGATGTTGACCATTTGAAAAATTTTTACCACAAAGGCCGTTTACTTAATTCATCCAAGATCCGTAACGGGGCTTTTGTTTTTATACTTAACAATGAATCCGCTATCGAAAAACACATTTATATTGAAGACAAAAACATTCACTCTCATTTACAACAAATCATTCAAGCTAATGATAACACCGTACTGATCGCAAAACCCAACACCCAAAGCACTCAGGTAACACCCATAAACCAAGGGCCTGAGCTCCAGATTGAGCTTCACAAGAAAAGCACTCTAATTTGGTCTAAAAAATCCTCCTCCCCAATAAAAGGTCTTAATATTTGCCAATCAAAATAAAAAAACATGTCAGTATTATTACCATAACACCTCTGCTTTATGATGGTGAACTAACTCAATAAACCTGTTCTTTAAAATTAAAACAAACTGCTTTTCATAAGATTGTTACAATAAGCTGTTAGCAAATAGCCAAAGGTTCAAATTGTCTTTTAAAAACGTCGTTCACAATAACTTACTATACATTTTATTGGCATTGTTATCAGGTTGGTGGTTTACCGAAATGAAACTCAGAGGCCCTTTGGATTTTAATATTGAATTGACGGTTGAAACCAAAGCAAAAAATCAATCCATACAGTTTTATTGCCATGTCAATAACACTTATAAAGG
>CALLLZ010000175.1 GCA_938008005.1 uncultured Marinicella sp.
TAATGAATATTTTAACCAAAAGGCTGTCTTGATTGAGCGCTAATGTTTTGGGCACTTTAATAGGGAGCTTGCGGTTGATTTTCCAGTCATATGAGGTGCTTGGTTTGAGTTGTGGTGTGTTTTTATTTGGTTTTGAAGACAGATCTGGACTGACTGATTCCTGTTCAACAGGTTCATGCGACTCAGAATTATTCACTTTTTGAGTTTCCAGTATTATAGTTTGGGTTTGACTGTTGTGAGTCAGTTGAATTGTTTTACTGGCTTGATGTATCGAAATTTGAGGCTTAGCAATAGATGGATCCATTCCTGTACTTAAAGTGCTCATTTCAATGTTGTTAGATACACTAAACGAATCATGTAAGTCAGAATGATTTCTTTCATTCGCTCTGAGGCCAGGTTTTGGCATCGAACGGTTTGGAGTGGATGTTTTTTCAGGCAAACCTGTTGACCAACTGGGTCTTTTTGTTGTTTGTTCTTTGGACGACGGTGGTTCTTGGGAAAGTGATGTGAATGAAATCATCATCAGCCCTACAGTAATAAAGCGCATAATAAGTGGTTATGATTTAATGAAGTGCATGTTAACGATTTAATGTTGCTAAATTGTGACTGTTCACATGAATTTATTTGTTGTTTTTATAACTCACTGAATTTTTAATTTGAGGTCTATAATGTTTTTGCACTCAAAATGCTGTGTTTGAAATTCATGTCAAGTTGTAACGATATATACTTATGAATTTGTTAGAATAATTGTTTTGATAGATTTGTTTTTACTATGAAATATATGAAATGTTATTTATTGATATGTCTGATGCCAGGATGTTTATTTGCAAAGGGGTTATCAACTTTGACATTGCCAACTCGTGCTGCTTGTGAGGGTTTATATTTTATAGATATACAAGCCAGTTATCCTGATGTTGATTTTACCAGTCTGGATAGATTGTATATACCTGGAGGACACTACCGGTTGATTAGACTCGGAAATTTGCCTGATAGAACTGCAGAAAACCCTTTAATTATTACCAATAAAGATGGCCAAGTCAGAGTAGGTGGCTGTGGTCATCATTATAACTTCATCATTTCAGAAGGTAAGAACTGGAAATTAACAGGTGAGTATAACGCAGCTGCAGAAACCGGTGATGATCAGTTTATGGGACATGCGAATGGTCAATATGCACATTCATATGATAAATATGGAATTTTAATTGATGCTGAATTTGGTTCTGGGAATATTGGTCTTGGTGTGAGCGGTGGAGCCACTGACTTTACAGTGAGTTATCTGGAAGTGAGGAATTTAGGTTTCGCTGGCATGATGTTTAAGACAGATGACGTTGGTGATGCTCACATGAACAATGTCAAAATTCATGATAACTATATCCATGACACCATCAGCGAGGGAGTGTACTTAGGCAGCACACAATCACAGCCCCAACACAAGTTTAATAATCTTGAATTTTACAACAACCGCTTGATTCGAACTGGTACGGAAATTGGCCAGTTTGGAAATCTAGGTGATAACAGTCGTATCCATCACAACGTTTTTTTGTTGGGCGCGTTGGAATGGAAAAACCCGTTCCAAAACTTTCAAGACAGCAGTATTCAATTAGGTCATCGCGAAGGTAGCATGTCTTTTGATCATAATATAGTAATTGGTGGTGCCAGTAATAATTTAATATTCTTTAACCCTGATGTTGCCGGAGACCAGCATGCTGCCAGTGATTTGGTTAATATTCACGATAATTATTTTGGTTACTCCAGAAATATTGGTGTGTATATTCATTCTTCCAGTGATGGAATTAAGAAAATTGAGTTTAACAACAATTATTTTTCAAAAGTGGTGTTCAGTTATGATGAAGTGGACCCAGACAGTTCGAATCATCAACGCATTATCAGGTCTTTCAATTCTGCTAACCCAATAGCGCTCAATAACAATATATATGAACTACAAAACAACCAAAGTTTTCTATCAGCATTTCCTAATGTGAGTGAAAATAACAACCAAACAGCAGTGATAGATGATATTTTATTTCACCAGTTAGGTTGGCCAGGTTCAGGTGACTATTTTACCATGGAAATATGGACTGCTTTAGATATCAATGGCGAACCCGTTTTTTTTGAAATTGGTGACCTAGTAGTACATGACAGTTTGATTTACCAAGCCCAGAGAAATATTGATTATCAAGTAGACAGCCACCTCTCACCTGATATTGCACCAGTTTCAGATTGGGTGTTAAAACCAAGAATGGCTGACGATGTGAGACAAGTAACAACTTCTCCTTTTGCACATATTGGTTTATTGGATCAAGTTTCAGATTTAATTTTTGAAAATGGGTTTGATTGATAGTGAGTTTGCTTCTTTAGAAAATCACTTTTCTTAAATCTGGTTTTTTTGGCTTAGGTCGTGATTGTTAATGTGTTGTTATTTTTTTACGCTTGCTGAAGTTAAGATCAAAAACAGTTAAAATCAATCGCCTAGAAAACATCGTCATAAATAATACAACAAATCACACCATAGGGACCATTTTATGAACACAGATTTCCGCAAAAAATTACCTGATACTGAACTTGAATACTATGATGCCCGAGAAGCTATTGAGTCTATTTCATCTGGCGCTTATGAGAAGCTTCCCTATACATCAAAAGTATTGGCAGAAAATTTGGTACGCACGTGTCCACCAGAAAATTTAACCGCATCGTTGCAACAAATCATTGAACGCAGAAATGATTTAGATTTTCCATGGTTTCCTGCTCGTGTGGTTTGTCATGACATTTTAGGTCAAACGGCATTTGTGGATTTAGCAGGTTTACGTGATGCGATTGCAGATAAGGGTGGTGATCCAGCACAGATTAACCCCGTGGTTCCGACTCAGTTGATTGTTGACCATTCTTTGGCGGTTGAACACGCCGGTTTTGACAAAGATGCTTTTGCCAAAAATCGCGCGATAGAAGATCGACGCAATGCAGATCGATTCAGGTTTATTAATTGGTGTAAGACTGCATTTAAAAATGTCAATGTAGTACCACCTGGTAATGGGATCATGCACCAAATTAATTTAGAACGCATGTCACCAGTGATACAAGCTCGTGATGGTGTGGCTTTCCCAGATACCTTGGTTGGGACAGACAGTCACACACCGATGGTTGATGCTTTGGGTGTGATCGCTGTTGGAGTAGGTGGCTTGGAAGCAGAGAGCGTTATGCTTGGGCGTGCATCTTATATGCGATTACCAGATATTATTGGGGTTGAGATGACAGGTCAACCACAAGCGGGTATTACCAGTACTGATATAGTCTTGGCCATTACAGAGTTTTTACGTAATGAGAAAGTTGTTTCTTCATATTTAGAGTTTTATGGAGAAGGTGCTTCTGCACTGACTTTGGGTGACAGGGCAACCATTTCTAATATGACGCCAGAGTTTGGGGCCACAGCTGCGATGTTTTCAATTGATCAACAGACCATCGATTATTTAACCTTAACCGGTCGTGAAGCTGAACAGGTTAAATTGGTTGAAAAATATGCCAAACAAACTGGAATTTGGGCAGATCAAATGACAGGTGCTGAATACGAACGGGTATTGAAATTTGATTTGTCAGCAGTGGGTCGAAATATTGCAGGCCCATCAAATCCTCATGCCAAAGTGGCGGTCACGGATTTGGCCAGTAAAGGCATAACAGGTGATTATCAAAGTAAGGATGGTTTGATGCCAGATGGGGCTTGTATCATTGCAGCGATTACCTCTTGTACCAATACTTCTAATCCCAAAAATATGGTTGCTGCTGGCTTAATTGCACGCAATGCCAATCAATTGGGACTGACTCGTAAACCATGGGTGAAAACGTCTTTGGCGCCGGGCTCTAAAGCGGTTACTTTGTATTTAGAAGAGTCGAATTTGTTGTCTGAGCTAGAACAGCTCGGTTTTGGTGTGGTTGGTTATGCTTGTACATCTTGTAATGGCATGAGTGGTGCTTTAGATCCAAAAATTAAAGACGAAATTTTGGAACGTGATTTGTATGCCACTGCAGTGTTATCTGGTAATCGTAATTTTGATGGCCGAATTCACCCCCATGCCAGTGAAGCGTTTTTAGCCTCTCCGCCATTGGTGGTCGCTTATGCGATTGCAGGGTCAATTCGTTTTGACATTGAAAAAGACGTATTAGGTACAGATGCTGATGGCAATGACATCAGGTTAAAAGACATTTGGCCTACAGATGAAGAAGTGAATGCGGTTATTAATGCCAGCGTTAAACCTGAACACTTTACTCAAGTTTATAACCCCATGTTCGACATCAAAGCGGCTTTGGCTGGTAAAACCAATCCTTTGTATGATTGGGATACGCGATCAACTTATATTCAACGTCCGCCTTATTGGGAAGGCGCTTTGGCCGGTAAACGCACCATGAAAGGCATGGTTCCTTTGGCAGTTTTGGGTGATAACATCACCACCGATCATTTGTCGCCTTCCAACGCGATACAAATGTCCAGCGCAGCAGGAGCATACTTACACAAAATGGGCGTGCCTGAAGAAGACTTTAATTCATATGCCACCCACCGTGGTGATCATTTAACTGCTCAGCGTGCTACTTTTGCTAATCCGAAATTGCTCAATGAAATGGTACGCAATGAAGATGGCAGTATTAAACAGGGCTCACTGGCACGTTTAGAACCAGAAGGCACTGAAATGCGCATGTGGGAAACCATCGAAACCTATATGGATCGAAAACAACCCTTGATTATTGTGGCCGGTGCCGATTACGGACAAGGTTCATCACGAGATTGGGCCGCCAAAGGTGTGCGTTTGGCAGGCGTAGAAGTGATTGTGGCAGAAGGCTTTGAGCGTATTCACCGCACCAACTTAATTGGCATGGGTGTTTTGCCTTTGGAATTCATCAATGGTGAAACACGCAAGACCTATGCTATCGATGGCACCGAAACCTATGATGTTAAAGGCGAAGTCAATCCAGGTGCAGCCATGGAAGTGGTCATGACCCGCAGAAACGGTGAGCAAGCAACGATTCCAGTGAAAAGCCGATTAGACACCGCTGAAGAAGTGCTGATCTATGAGGCTGGCGGTGTATTGCAACGCTTTGCGAATGATTTTTTGGCCGGTAATTAATCACTTACAATTTAAGTATAATCCCGCTTTCGTGATTCCCATAAAACTGTCATTCCCGCGACCAAAAGTAGGCGCTTTAGGCGAGGCGGGAATCTAACTTAATGCTTGTTTAATATTTAAAGAAAATTAATCTTATCATGTGAGTTGAATACTAAAAAATGTGAAAGTCGTAGAAATAAAAAAATCGGAGTTAAAGGAGATTACACTTTTTTTAATAGATCAAAAGGTTATTTTTCATCCCAAAATTGCACCATATGGTGTGCCAGACTTTAGTGTTTATAATGATAAAAGATATGTTGTTTTTTTAGATAGAAATATTTTAGTTAGAATTATAAGGTTGTTGGTAACTGGCGAGTTGAAAGATGCATATAGTTTGAAGTTGATCAGTTGTTTGTTGTTATGGTCTGAGTTTAATAAAATTTCTTTGAATTCCTCATTAGCACTGATGGAATACTCTTTTCATCATGGAGGTAATAATGAGTCAAGTGAAGAAAACAATATATTTCTTCAGATGTACAAGCAATACTCACCAAAACAGTGGCTGGATTTAGCATTAGGTAAGGTAGAAACAATTCCAAAGATTAGTGTTGATATATTTAGTGAGTATAATTTTAATTTTGAAAGCGAACATTTTAAAATGCATTATTTAGAAATGCTGAAACTAAACCAGTTGTATTTTACCAATATCCCAGCAATTGAAAAATTTAAAACTTTTCTTAAATGGGTTAATAACAACATATTGATCTGTAAATATACTACTTATTTTGCTGCGATGGCATTTGGAAACAAGAGTAAAATGTTTAAAGGTAAGAGTTTTGATTTTGAGGATGTTGTTAATAGTTGTAAAAATCAAGCTTGGGATTTAAGTTATCTTTCACATTGGAGCACTTACTATTATTACGAGGATAATTCAGAAGTAGTTTATTTGTTCGCAACTATGGACAAAGAGCTTAAAGAGCTATGTATTGAGACACATTCTGAGTCTAATCAAGTATTTCTTGATGTGTTTGGTGAGGAAGGTGTTCAATGTATTTCAGAAATTTACGAGGTAAGGAAGAACAAAAAATACAAACTACCTGATTTAGATGAGTTAATTACTCATGAAGAATATAAACTAAAATTGATGGCTGGATAAAATTAAAATAAAGAGTGATTTACGTTTTTGCGATTTGAAGCAAGGTTAGATGATATGTAATCCACATTAAGAAGATTCCCGCCTTCGCGGGAATGACGATTTAACCATTGAAAGGATAACTAGACATTTGAAATAATGATCTGGTTTGAGAAGTTTTGTAGGATGTAGAAAGCGAAAATCCAATCCCGTCATTCCCGCGAAGGCGGGAATCTCATTGAAGAATGAAGTGTATATAAAACTAAGAAAGGAGTCTTACAAATGAAAAACCCATGTGTGTACATATTAGCGAGCAGGAGAGGTGGTGCTTTATATATTGGAGTAACCAGCGATTTGATTGGCAGGATTTGGCAGCATAAAAACCATGTGGTTAAGGGACACAGTGAAAAATATAAAACGTCTCAATTGGTTTACTTTGAACAACACTTAAGTATGGAGGATGCAATTTTGCGGGAAAAGCGCATGAAAAAATGGAATCGCCAATGGAAGATTAATTTGATTGAAGAGCGCAATCCTGAATGGTTAGATTTATGGGGTCAAATAATTACTTAAGTATTTACCTGAGTTATAGATAGATTCCCGCCTACGCGGGAATGACGGGGCGTAGGTGTTAAAGTTTTTTTAGCGTAAATAGTTCGTAAAAAAAGACTTCCGCCTCGCCTAAAGCGCCTACTTTTGGTCTCGGGAATGACCTGGAATGCCAGGTGAATATGCTTGAATATTAAAAATAGTTATGTACATTAAGCTCCGCCCATCACTAAGTTGTCTTCTTGAAAGCGGGGATACCCCTGTACTCAATCATGTCTTCGACTCCGCACAGCCAACGGTATGCGCCTACTAAGCGGAGTCGAAGTGAATAGAAAACCACTGTTAAAACATCAATTTCTGGGCTTACCACCCCAACTATTCAAACTATTTCTGATCAGGCTAATATTGAATTAAATTAACAACAGTGCCAATGGATTGTTGACTTCAGTCAACCTGATGACCTCAATAATTCGCTGTAATTTAGGATTAAAGTGAAGTTTTACTTAATTTGAATCCCGCTCAATTCATCAACTAATGGTGAATCGATTACATCCCAGGTCGGCTAAAGCCGAC
>CALLLZ010000176.1 GCA_938008005.1 uncultured Marinicella sp.
GCCTATTGTTGGTGAAGCTGGATATTTTAAGTCCAGCAGAGATATTTTCTATTTATCAGAGGTTCCTTAAGGAACTCTTGTAGGCCCCGTGACTGGGGCCTTTTAAATCAACGGTGTATATTTTAATCAGAGGCTTGCCATAGCTGCATCATAATCTGGTTCATTGACCACATCATCAACCAATTCACTATAAACCACTTGATGGTCAGCATTAAATACCAACGTAGCTCGGGCATAAAGACCATTCAACGGCCCATCAAGCATTTTAACGCCATAATTTTCAGCCAAACTGTGGTGCCTGAAATCCGAAGCAGTTACCGCATTTTTGATGCCTTCAGCACCACAAAACCGATTTAAAGCAAAGGGTAAATCCATAGATGCGAACAATAAAACCACATCATCTCTTTGGGCAACTTTTTGACTGAACGTTTTCAATTGTAACGCACAAACAGCTGTGTCCACACTGGGGAAAATATTAAAAATCACCTGCTTACCAGCAAAGTCTGCCAATGTAACCTCCGATAAATCGGTATTGACCAAAATGAGTTCAGGAGCTTGATCTCCTGGCTTTGGGAATTCGCCATCAGTTTGGATCGGATGACCTTTAAAGTTAATGTTTGCCATGATAATTGTTTCCAATAAATAAGTAGAGTCAGTTTAACTTGACTGAATAATAATTGGCTACTTAATTTAGCAACATTACCAGCTGTGGATTGATAACTAGAAGCTCAGAATTAAATATATGAGACCTTTGCTCGATTCTGGGTCATTGGGAAATAGAGTTGAAATTTCAACAAACCCACTTAATAACTATCTAAGAAAAAAACCTGTATTTCAAACACTTACTAAAAAAATCAGCAAAACGCTTTACTCCTGTCTTAATTTTGATTGTTTTGGTCCTAAATTTGATAACACTTTATGTACAACTTAGATAAAATTTCTACTGTTGATTAATCAACAAGTTATGCAAGATTTTAAGTTTTAAAGGATGATTACAAGGATCAACCCAAATGGACATAATAAAGGACACTTAAAATCAATCATAATGATAGGACAAGCTCACAAGGATGTGAATTTTACTCAACTGCCTCCCTCTTGACTAAAGTTTAAACATTTTAGGTTTAATCAATTTTTCTAAGACCGCAGAATGATTGGTGACATCTTTCCAAAGAACAGTTGCAATACCTATAGTAGCAAAAGCACAAGTTGCTAGGTTATTGAGGTTAGCGTTTGTTGCTTCATTGATAAAATCTGTAAATGCTGGATTATGGCCTATCAATACAACAACATCTAAATCCTCATCTAACTGACGTATATAAGCCCATATATCAGCACTGTTGAAGGTATACAAGCGATCATCAGTTTGCCATTCAATTAAGTTTTCACAATCCACTGGCTGACTGGGCCAATGCTCTGCCAAAGCCCTGATGGTTAATTGCGCTCTTTGGGCAGAACTGCAATAAATTTTAGGCCAACTAAAACCAGCTTTATATAACTCTTTTGACATAATGGCAGCATCTTTACACCCTCTATTATTCAATGGTCGCTGATGATCCGATAAATTCGGAAAATCCCAACTGGATTTTGCGTGCCTAATCAAATGTATTTTTTTCATAACTGGCCTATGACTCAACAAGAAATTGTTGATAAGCGGACCTGACTAATTGTTGAAAATGAAATACGCCCATTTCACGTTTCATACATAAACGTCCCTTTTTATAATGACCTGAATCGAGTCCCTTTTGCACTGCCTCGCAAATCATGATGTCCTCATGCTGGACTTCATTGCTGAAAACTCGGTCTTGCTCTACCAAAGTGTTTATATCATCTAAGGTGGGGTGATAATAATAATCAAATACAACCCTGGTTTTATTGTTCGATACTGGCAGTATTTGATTGGTTTGTAAACGATTAGGCAAGATGTTTAACATGGTATTGGGGTAAATATAATAATAATGAGCCTGTCCTTCACCATAGCATACTTGACCCTCAAGGCCACTGCTTTGTTCAAGAGGGCTGAATTGGTAGGAGTGCCATTGACTGACTTCAGTTTGATAGCTTTTGTAGTCTAATAGCTTATTTAGACCTGGGTGTATATGTGGCAAGTGATAACCTTCCAAATAGTTTTCCACATAAACTTTCCAATTACAATCCAGCATAAAATCATCTCTGCGATGAAACTTCATGGAACTGATATCTATCGGCGTAATCTGTTCTTTAATACCTGTCACCAAGTCTTCAAACACTGGAACTTGCTCATTCAAGGCCACAAAAACCAACCCTTGCCAACAATCCACTTTGATTTCTGACAGTCGATATTGACTGACATCAAAACCTGATGTGGTATGCATTTCTGGTGCGCTCTTCAATTGACCATTGAGTTGGTAATTCCATCCATGGTATTTGCATCTCAGTGTTTTACTGTGGCCATTTTCTAAAGCCAATGGCCCTGCTCTATGCCGACACACATTATGAAAGGCTTTGATCCCATCACCAGTATTAACCACAATAATAGGTTGATCAACCACTTGATGGACCACATAGTCACCGTGGTTTTCCAAAAAATTCATGTGAGTAACCAATTGCCAACTCCGATGCAAAACATGCGTTTTATCTAACCCAACAAAGATACCTGCTTGATAAGCCTCAGCGGGTAAGCTATGGGCATTTTGCTTGGTT
This sequence comes from uncultured Marinicella sp., assembly GCA_938008005.1. Taxonomy (GTDB): domain Bacteria; phylum Pseudomonadota; class Gammaproteobacteria; order Xanthomonadales; family Marinicellaceae; genus Marinicella. Next base: position 2,680 of record CALLLZ010000176.1, read on the forward strand.
TCAAAATTCGCTACCTGCTTAATTAAATCTAAATCATCGATATTCATACCAAGTTGTATTCTGATTCAAAGTCTCACCATTAAAGCATCATTGTAAATCAATCCCACAAATATGAGCAAATTGACACTAAGCCGTGAGAATTTTGTGAGAACTCACCTTCATAATGCCTGTTCACAATTATTTATTGAGGAGTTAACCATGAAGATAAAACAACATTTGCGCTCGCTGCTGATCCCAGCTGGCTTTTTAGTGGCAGCACAATCCCAAGCTGTAGAAGTCAAAGTTAAAATTGACAATTTAAGCCCAACCGGCGGCGTATATTTCACCCCAGTTTGGGTGGGCTTTCACAACGGTGAGTTTGACCTTTACGACCGCGGTGCGGCAGCAACTGAAGGTGTAGAAAGGTTTGCCGAAGACGGCAGTTTTGCAGCTTTAAGAGATGAATTCGCTGCTGCATCAAACGGATTTGATACCGTAGTTTTAAATCCCGAAGGGTTTGAAGGGGCTCCAGTATTTGATCCTGGTCTAAGCAGTACTGAAGTTTTTGATTTAGACCCAACAACCAGCCAATATTTCAGCTATGGCACCATGATTTTACCTTCTAATGATGCATTCATCGCTAATGGCAGCCCAACCGCACACCAAGTATTTGATGATGCTGGAGAATTTACTGGCCCCATTTCTTTTGTTGTTTACGGTTCTGAAGTTTTAGATGCTGGTACAGAAGCCAATACTGAAATGGACGCAGCCTTTTTAAATCAATCAGCACCTGACACCGGTGAAACCACTGATGATGTGGTCACATTACACCCAGGTTTCAATGGCTCTGTGGGTAATCCTGCTGCAACACCAGTCAATATTTTAGGCGGAACAATTGCTGCAGGCACTACCATTGATCCTGTTCTGGGTGACTTCTCTCGAGGCTTAGTTCCTATTATGCGAGTTACCATTTCAGCAAACACCACGCCTGTCCGATTAACAATCAGAAACACTGCCGCTGATGGCGGAACTTTCTTGACCCCGGTTTGGGTTGGTTTTCATGACGGCGACTTTGACATATATGACCGCGGCGCTCCAGCATCGGTAGGTCTTGAACGTTTTGCAGAAGACGGAAACTTTGCTGATTTACGCAGCGACTTTGCTAACTTCAATGGTCAAGATGCAGTGGTTCTTAACCCAGAAGGGTTCGCTGGAGCACCTGTATTTGACGCTGGTTTAGCAAGCTCACAAGTGTTTGACTTGAACGCTGCTACTGACCAATATTTCAGTTATGGTGCGATGATACTGCCTTCTAATGATGCCTTCATTGCCAACGGTAACCCAACTGCTCATCAATTATTTAATGACGCAGGCGAGTT
>CALLLZ010000177.1 GCA_938008005.1 uncultured Marinicella sp.
CTTGGGTCATCCCAACCGCGTAGGTCTGTATCAATGTCATCCGCTCCAGAACTCGATGAACACAAGTCTACTGCAGGTGATGTGGATGCGTTAATGTGATAATTGCGGTCGAACCTGTCTTTGAACCTGGGATTGTCAACAAATATACTGAATCCATCTATGGTGCCTATGTCGTGGACCATAACACAGTCAAACTCAGATATCCCTGGGTTATTGGTATTTAAGATTTTTCCTGTGCTGCTGTCATGTATGATTGAATTTTTAACCGTCATTTGACTGGAGCTGCTGATGCCTAAAACTGAATTTGTTGCATGATTATCTGCGATGGTACTGTGAATGATGAGAAAATCCGCACCGCCACTGGCGTTAATTACATATTGATCCTGATAATTTATACCATCGTTGCCATTGTGGTTAAGAATACTGCCATCAATGACGGTCGCTGCTGATTGGTTGGCATAGACAGCTGTTCCGAAATCTGCGCGATTGTTTTCTAAGTGGGTCTGATTGAGTAAAAGCACGCCGTCGTCATTATAGATGGCACCGCCTCGTCCATTAGAAGAGCTGGCTAAGTTAGATTCAAATAAATTACATTTATCATCAATGTGACTGTTCCAACAAGTTTTGGCAAATCTTTGCAGGTATAACTGGGCACCATCTTGAACACTGATGGCCCCGCCGTGAAACGCGGTGTTGTTATCAATCCAGAATTGAGACATGTTGGCGAATGTCGATTCACCGGTAATGAGTATAGCGCCACCATTACCTTGATCAGATGAATCCGAATCACCTTGGTTGGCATTGAATCTGATTGGGCGTATGCCATCACCCAAACAAGTGTTGCCATCACAAACCTGCCTGCCTATCAAATTAATTCTGGCTCCATTTCCAGCAAATAAACCGCCACCACCATCTTTAGCCTGGTTTGATACCATTGCTGCTGAGTACATAGAGAAAGAGCAACCGTTACTGATAAATGCACCTCCACCTTTACCATTACTGGAAGTGACCTGATTAAAGGTTAACCCACTATCAGCACCCATAACTATCGATGCTTCATCCCCTACACAATAAATGCCGCCACCTGCCAGGCTGACGTTATTAGAAGAAAGAACAGTATTAAGCATAACCATATCGGTGTTGGTTGTGCCGTTACCAGAACCCAGAATTGCCAGGCCTGAACCTGAATTATTGCTGATATCAAGATTCTCTAGCATGATTTCTGTGTCGGCATCAAATGCGGTTAAACCAGCGCCTAACAATGAATTGGTTGAGCTGCCGTTTTTCAAAGAAATGTTCTTTAAATTGATTGAGCTTCTTAATAAGCTTCCACCTATTCTTAAAACAGGTATAGATGCATTACTTCCATCGACTGATATCTTGGTGTTACTGGGTTGAATGAGCGGTGTGCCTGCGGCTGTACAGTCTGAGTAGCCACCGATTAATGAGATATTTATGTCACCAATAACCAGATTTTCGTTGTATGTTTTGTTGTTAGCAATGTGGACTAAACCTGAGCCGGCAAAAGGAATGGAGTCGATGGCATCTTGGATGTTATTGAAGTCACAACCATTGGGGTCGCCTCCTACAGTAATGATACTACCGGCAGATGATTGTTTTGAGAAGTTTTCAAAAGACTTAACCAGTTCGAGGTCTTGTTTTGTTTGTGCTGAAATTTTTATTTCATGATCATTGGCGTTTAGCCAAGGTATGTATGCGCTTAAAAATATAGCCGTGAGTAATCTATACATGTCTTATTCCTATAATGAAGATTAATTGATCACTTATGGTAATTATGAGGTGGTTTCAAAACATGAAGATTGTCTAATGATTATGTATAGATTGCTAAATATATAGATAGGAAAGCTGTTTATATTAAATAATCAGCAGAGCGTATTCATTGAACAGGTGACGAATACGCTCATTTCTAAAAGTGTTCTATAAGGAATTATTATGTTAGGTTATTCAAAGCCATCAACAAAAATCAAATCTGGGTAGTTGGTTTGCCAATGTTTTAATAAGGCCCTAAAGGCTTCGGCTTTAATGGTGGAGGGTAAAGCTCCAGATTGATCTCGATCATTAACGCCATGACAACCACCACAGGTTCTGATTTCACCAGGTTGAAAAGTGATCCAATAACGCTCACGAACCACAGGTGTTCCAGTAGGGTCTATGGATTGCCATGTCATGGCCCTTTGAGCAGGAACAAAGGCAGATACTGAGTCATCTGGATAGATTTCAGTACTTCCTATTGGTGCAGTTACTAATGGGATGTTATTAGCCACGGCATTACTATCGTGTAAATATTGAGCAAGCACTCTTTGTCCAGCATCAGGAGAGTTGATGCCACCGGAGCCGCGAATCTGATCACCTTGGAAGAACTGCATGTGTGAGATGTCATAAATTTGACCTGGAGAACCAATGGTTTGATGTGACTCACCTGCCACTCTTAAGTTGTAAGGCTGTTGTTTATCTAACACATCCCTGGTGGTGACATCTCGCATCACCACAACAGCCAGTTCATTGGCTTTTAAAAAGGCTTTAAACATGGTCGAATCAACATTTTCTTCAGCAAACACCTGTGCTTCAGGTACTGGTATTTCACTGACTGTCATTGGAGGAGGGGTTCTGGTTACAATTTCAACAGGCTGTAATTCCCATAACGGACCATTGTATGTAACCAATACATCTGGATCAAAATAAGAGATGTTGGCATCATCCAAATTACTGATTATTGTGTCTGGCACATAATCACCCGCCACATTGGTCCTATAGGTTTTAATTTTAAAATCATATCTAGGCAGTGGGTTGGCTCGAGTACCTTCGTTTTGATTGGCTCTGGTTTCAGGTGTGTGTGATGCGATGAGTGTACCATTGGTTAATGTTAACGGGTCGCGGGAAAAACCGATATGTTCAGCTGCTGGATTATTACTGGTATCTCTGGTGGATTCATGGGTAAGGTTGTCGACTGTTACCAAATCTGGTCTTAAGTCGTCGTCAATCAAATTAAACGCAATGATTTGGCCACCATTATGAGTGGCAAATTCAGGGGCTTCAATTGCTATAAAACGACCATTTTGGTTGGGGTCTTCATGCAGCATAAATGTATTTAATATTGAATTGGTATTGGGTCGGTTGAGGCGGGGTATGAATTCAACTAAATTGCTGTCATCGTTGATGCTGCGATTAAAGTAGCTATGAAATTCATGCCTGCCCACATGATTCAAAGTCTCTTCTTCGGTACCATCTTGATTGATTTCCCATGGAAAAAAGTGGTTGAGTCGATGGCCCTCTATGTTGCTACCATTTAATAATCCAGTTTCTGCTTCCCGAGGTTCTGGAAAAACCTCATGTACACTTTGAGTTCTTGGGGTGTTTGCATCAATTGGTTCATTGAGATAGTTAAAGGCTTCAATGACATTAATTGGTGAAGCTTGTTGATCTCTTTGCAAATGATCCCAACGGGTGAAAACTATGCGGCCAGCGCTGTCTATCAATGGTGAGAATGAACCTGATGGGGAGTGCTGCAATAATGATACGTCACCAGTTTGAGGGTTTAGTTTCCATAAACCCGTATTAGTAGGTGTCGATTCATATTCATCTTTTTGTGGGTAGTTGTAACGATTTTTTGTTCTTGGCATATCGGTGGTAAATATGACACTGTCATCGGAACCATAAATGGGTGAAATGTTGTTGTAGTCAACTGGTTGATTAGCTATTTGAGTGATGACTGCCGTTTGCCCTTGTGCAAAGCCTGTGATTTCATAGATTTGCCAAAAATAATTTCTTTCACCAAAGATGACAGGTGGGGCTCCAACCACCATGCTAAATAAAGCTTTTTCGGCATTCCAATGAACAGCTGGGTCACGAACTGCAATTGAATTAATGCCTTGAAAACCAGTATTGCCAAAACCGGCTTCTCGAGTTAAATTCCTTATGGTGCCATCTGTATATCTAATATACAAGTCACCACCTCGACCTGAGACACTGATCTCTCCTGAGTGGTTAGCAAATGTAGATCCAATGGTTGCAAAGTCAGCTGCAATAGGAAACTGGGTAACAAATATAACCGGGTTGTTTAAACTTGCTCCAGTGGCTATTTTTTCAGCGATTGATGCATAAGTGACTGAAAAAAGTATCACCATATATATAATTATTTTAAGCATGTTTTACCTCATTCAAATTAATCGGTTGATGCTGATGTGTTTTGGTTATGACTCCATCAAAATAGGACTTCCTTAAGGAGACCCTGATCTATTCATATTTCTCTGCTTGGTCTTTAAGTGCTCAGTTGCTAGGCTTGACTTAGAACGAATAGTTATTCATATTTTTATAAGTCATAACGACGCAAATGAGTGCTTAAAGTCAAGCCCTACGGGGCCTTCATAGATTC
>CALLLZ010000178.1 GCA_938008005.1 uncultured Marinicella sp.
AGTCTGTCAAAATCCTGCGTAAATCAGGATGACCTTTAAAAATAATACCAAACAAATCAAAAGCTTCTCTTTCAAACCAATTGACCCCAGGCCAAACATCAACCAATGAAGGTACCATTAACATTCCTTCATCCGGGGCAAAGCACTTAATAGCAAGCCTATGATTGTGTTTTATTGATAACAATTGAGCCACCACAGCAAATCGGTTTGGCATAGATTCTTCACGACGTTCATGCCAAGAAAAACGGCCTGGCCCTTTGGCGTTGACACCACGACTAAAACCAGAAGAAGAAACGCCGTCTGTTTGCCACTCTGCCTCCCCATAGGTGAAATAGTCAACCCCGCAAACATCAACACATTGCTCAAACTCAAGTGTCTTGTGGTCACGAAGTATTTTAGCCACTTCAACCCAAGAATCCAAAGGAACTGTACATGTAACTCCATGTTCGGATTCTGTTAACTTAATATCAATCTCAGAGAATATCTCTGACAAGCTTTTACTCAAATCAAATTTAAAATTACTCATGATGTTCTGGCGATGGTGTTGGTGCGTTTTATTTTTTTCTGTAGTTGCAAAATACCATATATCAAAGCCTCAGCTGTGGGCGGGCATCCTGGAACATAGATATCCACTGGAACAACACGGTCGCAACCACGTACTACAGCATAAGAGTAATGATAGTAACCACCTCCATTGGCACAAGACCCCATAGAGATAACATATTTTGGCTCTGGCATTTGATCGTAAACCTTTCTCAAAGCGGGTGCCATTTTATTGACTAATGTCCCAGCGACAATCATCACGTCTGACTGTCTAGGAGACGGGCGAAATATCACCCCAAATCTGTCCAAATCATACCTAGAAGCGCCTGCTTGCATCATTTCTACTGCACAACATGCTAATCCAAACGTCATCGGCCATAAAGAACCAGTGCGTGCACCATTTAACAAAGCGTCAACCGTTGTTGTCACAAAACCTTTATTCTCGAAACTTTGCCCTTCTACCGGTTGAATGATGTTATCAACTATTCCCATTCCAACGCTCCTTTTTTCCACTCATAAATAAATCCAATGACCAGTAAGAATAAAAATATAAACATAGAAACTAAGCCAAATGCGCCCAATTCTTCAAGCACCACCGACCAAGGAAATAAAAAGGCAATTTCCAAATCGAAAATAATGAACAAAATAGCAACCAAATAAAATCTGACATCAAACTTCATATGAGCATCATCAAAGGCTTCAAAACCACACTCGTAGGCAGATATTTTTTCGTCGTTTGTTTTGCGGGTGCCGAACAGCAAACCCAGAGACATTAATGCTATGCCCAAACCTGTGGACACTGCCAAAAACATTAAAATTGGAAAATACGGAGCTATCATTTAGCCATCCCCTGTTTCAATTGTTTTGGAGATTTTTCCCCAATCATTATTAATGAAAAATCTCTTTTATATTGGTGCCGAAGGCCGGACTTGAACCGGCACGACCGTAAGCCACTACCCCCTCAAGATAGCGTGTCTACCAATTCCACCACTTCGGCACATCATTTACTTGTAAAACAACCACTTGGTTGAATTTTTCTTATTATATTTTTTAGTTATTACCATCATCTGAATCATTTTTTGATTCAATCGCTTGTTCAATTTGCTCTGCAGTATCACCTGCTTTTTCCTTGGCTGATTCTACTGCTTCATCCGCAGCTTTTTCAACCGTCTCAACAGCATTATCAACAACATCTTTTGGCGCACTTATTACTTCAGGCACTTCATTGTTCAATGCAGGAGTCACTGTTTCTTCAATTGGAGTTATACCAGGCTCTACATCAGCATCATCCAATGCTCCAAACACACCTAAATCTTGTTCTGCACCATCTCCAGCAGAAGCATAAGTTTGACTAGAGTCAATCGCTATTAACATGGTTATGATAAAAAACGCAGTGGCTAGTATAGCCGTGGCTTTGGTCAAAAAAGAGCCAGAACCTTTGGCACCAAACACAGTACCAGAAGCACCAGCGCCACCGCCGCCAAATGCTGAGCCAGCAGTCGCACCTGGTCCGCGTTGAATCAGGATAAAACCAATCATAGCAATGGCAATCAACACCTGTATGATATTTAGAAAATTAATTTCACTCATTTATTTATACTCCTTGTGACAACCTGTCAGCTTGTTGACAAATCGCCATAAAATCTTCGGCTGTTAATGAAGCACCACCTATCAGGCCTCCATCAACGTCAGGCATCGAAAAAAGCTCATATGCATTAGAACCTTTGCAACTTCCTCCGTAGAGGATGCGGATGCGGCGCGCTATTGTATCATCATTTAATGCCAATTGAGAACGGATAAATTGATGAACTTCTTGAGCTTGATTTGCACTGGCTGTTTCACCAGTACCGATGGCCCAAACAGGCTCGTATGCAATAACGCCTTCGGCCAGTTTTGTTATTCCCACCAAGTCTAAAACCGCTTTAATTTGTTGCCAAACAACTGTCTGAGTGGTTCCATTTTGCCGTTCAACTGAAGATTCGCCCACACAAAGAATAGGTGTCAAACCAAATTTCAAAGCCTGTGCAAACTTTTTGGCCACTTCTTCATTATTTTCATTATTCCTAACTCGTCGCTCAGAATGACCAACCAGCACCATATCACAACCCAAATCAGCCAACATCTTTGCACTGACCTCACCGGTTACAGCACCGTCATCATACTCACTGAGATTTTGCGCCCCACATGCCACATGAGTAGATTTACTGGTAATCACTTCATGAAGGTGTATATAAACTGGAAATACCGCCACATCATAATTAATCTGGGCTGGCAATTGACTGCTCAAGCCACTCATCATTTCTCTGACAAAAGCCAAAGAACCGTGCATTTTCCAGTTACCCGCAACTAATAACTTTCTACTCATGACTCTGAATCACCATCATCAGTTGCATCATTGCCTTCATCCGTTTCATCATTGTTGTCATCCAAATTGATAACTTTAGCTATTCCAACTAAATTTTCTTTCTTCGCCAAACGAATTAAAGTCACACCTTGGGTGTTTCTACCCACAGTCGAGATACCATCAACTGCAGTACGGACTAAAGTGCCACCATTACTGATCAACATAATCTGATCTTCAGGCAACACCTGACATGCGCCAACCACAGCCCCATTTCTCTCACTGGTTTGAATTGCAATCACACCTTGACCAGAACGACGTATTTTTGAGAACTCTTCTAGTTTAGTTTGCTTTCCGAAACCATTTTCCGTACAAACAAGAACATTACCTTCTTCTGCAACAAACATAGAAACAACCTTATGATCGCCTTTAAGGGTGATGCCACGAACACCTCTCGCAGTTCTTCCCATCGAGCGCACGTCATTCTCATCAAATCGGATACATTTTCCAGAACTTGAAAACAGGAATACATCTTGAGAACCCGTGGTTAATTCCACATTGACCAAATGATCACCATCCAACAAGCCCAAACCAATGATCCCATTCGCACGGGGTCTTGAGAAGTTTGATAGTGGTGTTTTCTTAACCACGCCCATTGCGGTTGCAAAGAACACAAACTTATCTTCATCATAATCCCTGACTGGTAAAATAGCAGTGATCATTTCATTTTTATCTAATGGCAAAAGATTAACCAATGGTTTTCCACGAGCCGTTCTTGAAGCCATCGGCAGCTCATAAACCTTCAGCCAATAGACCTGCCCCATATTACTAAAACATAACAAGGTGTCATGAGTGTTGGCAATCCACAATTTTTCTATAAAGTCTTCATTTTTCATAGCAGTGGCTGACTTCCCTTTACCACCACGGGTTTGCGCTCGATAAACGTCAACTTGTTGCATCTTGGCATAACCCTCGTGTGACAAAGTCACGACCACATCTTCTTCAATGACCAAATCTTCCATAGTCAAATGCAATTGACGATCCATGATCACTGTGCGGCGTTCATCACCAAAATTTTCTCTGATTTCAACCAATTCTTCGGTCACAACTGCCATCAAACGATCTGGATTGGTCAAAATTTCCAAGTATTCTTTAATATGATCAATGATTTCTTTGAATTCATCAGTTATTTTATTCTGTTCTAAACCAGTCAAACGATGTAGCTGTAAATCCAATATAGCTTTGGCTTGAATGGGCGATAATTGATAGCCATTCTCAAAAAAACCATATTGTTCTTCTAAATCCTCTGGCCGACATAAATGTCCATCATCATCTAACAAGGCTGTGATTAATGATGAGTCCCACTTTTTAGCCAACAATTTTTCACGAGCTTCAGCTGGGTTTTTAGAATTTTTAATGAGTTCTATAACTTCCTCAATGTTGGCTAAAGCCACAGCCAGCCCTTCTAAAACATGAGCACGATCACGGGCTTTCTTGAGTTCAAAGATGGTTCGTCTTACCACCACTTCACGACGATGCTTAACAAACTCAGTCAATATTTCCATCAAGCCAAGTGTTTTGGGTTGGCCATTAATAAGGGCCACCATATTGATACCAAAAACCGTCTGAAGCTGAGTTAACTTGTACAATTGATTCAACAAAACTGCCGCCACTTCACCACGACGCAGCTCAAACACAATTCGCATACCATCTTTATCTGATTCATCACGTAAAGCCGTGATACCTTCAATTTTTTTAAGCTTAACCAGTTCAGCAACTTTCTCAATTAAGCGAGCCTTGTTCACTTGGTAAGGCAGTTCATTAACGACAATGGTTTGTTTGCCAGAAGCTTCATCTGTTTCAATTTCCGACCTTGCACGCATATAAACTTTGCCTCGCCCAGTATCATAAGCATCTCTGATGCCTTCTGCACCATTAATGAAAGCAGCTGTGGGAAAATCTGGACCGGGCAGATGAACCATTAAGTCATCTAATGTGGCTTCTGGGTTTTTAATCAATTCGATTGTGGCGTTAATAACTTCAGTTAAATTATGTGGTGGTATATTGGTTGCCATGCCAACAGCGATCCCTGATGAACCATTAACCAAAAGGGCTGGAACCCGAGTCGGCATTACTTCCGGCTCTGTATCAGTCTCATCATAGTTAGGAACGAAATCAACTGTGTCTTTATCAAGGTCAGCCATCATTTCATGAGAAATTTTGGCCATCCTGACTTCGGTGTATCTCATCGCAGCTGGTGAATCACCATCGACAGAACCAAAGTTTCCTTGTCCATCGACCAACATATAGCGCATTGAAAACGGTTGTGCCATTCTGACGATGGTGTCATATACAGCAGTATCGCCATGTGGGTGGTATTTACCTATAACATCACCAACAACACGAGCAGATTTCTTATGGGCTTTATTCCAACTTACACCCAAAACATTCATAGCGTAAAGCACACGCCTGTGCACTGGTTTGAGGCCATCCCTAACATCTGGCAGCGCCCTGCCAACAATCACACTCATCGAATAATCGAGGTATGATTTTTGCATTTCATCTTCGATATTTATTTTAATGATGTCGCTTGAATTATCCGTCATAAACCGACCGTTACCGTTAGATTAAATAAGCGCGGAATTATAACACAAAAGACATATTAAACGTGCAACAAAAATCTTAAAAACCGATTTCAAGCCTCTACACAGTGAAATCATTGAATACCCAGCCATTTATAGTCAATTATTGCAAAAACAGCTCAGAATCGATTGAAATAAGATTTTTATCAGTAATTGTTAATAAAACAAAAAATCAGTGACATATCAAGTTCACCTCTATGCACTTTTAACAATGCTTCCCAAATCTTCATCTTAAATGGAGAATCATTCAATAATGCTTTAATCGACATGTCAATTTTGAGCTTAACTGGAAAAACATCATTAAACCAACTGCGTTATTAACACTTGATTTTTTATGAGCCTGGCATTTGCCCAAAAAAACGAACTTAATCAACAAACCATCACCCTGACTCATAAATAGATCTATTTAGAAACTACAGCGAACCAAATAAAAGCAAAACCAATGACATCACTAAGATCCAATCAGGATTTACTCAAATCCATCCCTAAAAATAAAATCATGGTTAATGTGGTATGCCACAATCACTGCACTGACGTTGAAAAATTGTCCCCAGGCGTTGATGGCCAAATCATCTTTACCATCATTATCAAAATCGCTGCTGGTTTGGGCCCAACCAAACCTGCGGTTGCCTCTCCTGCCACCAGGCACCGAAAAATAAGCTTCAGAAATAACGTATTCATCACTGAACTGTAAACCTCCCGATGAGCCATGCACAATATAGGCGGCGCCCGCATCGCTTGCATCGGTGAAAGACTCAAGCGGGGCACCTATAGATAAATCATCATAGCTGTCGCCGTTTAATCTGCCTGCAGCCAACGAAAAACCAAACCAGTCTCCCTCTTCAGCTGCACCTAAGAATCCGGTTTCAGCTTGAGAAATAAACAGGCTGCCTGTCGAAACCAAACCCTCGCCTGCTTCACCGTAGATAATTTGTACCGCGCCTGCATTTGCTTCATTGCCAATGTCCTCAAATGGGATACCAATGGCCAAATCATCGGTGCCATCACCATTAAAATCCCCCACCTCCAATACATAACCAAACCGATCGCCTTCTTCAGCACCACCACCGATACCAGAAGAATTTTGATTCCACAGTTGATCACCTGTGGCACCCAAACCATCAC
>CALLLZ010000179.1 GCA_938008005.1 uncultured Marinicella sp.
GTAATATGTCTAAATCCATGGCAATCGGATAAGTTGTGAAGCCTGTGTTCAGTTACTACAGACTTCAATATTAAAATAGAGGTCTAAAATGAGTCAATCTAAGCCATCAAGTGAGCAAGCGACAATAAACAAAACTGCCACTTCGGTTAAACCTGTGCCTGCTAAAGAATCCCTTTGGTTTAAATTATGTGCTTTCCTGTCTCTAACAGATACTGAGGTATTGGCTGAAAGTGGCCGATATGATCGCATGTTGGCTTATGCGATGGTGTTCAGACAACTCGTCACTTTTGTTTTTACTTTCTTGTTGTTCACTTATGGTGTGTCCATATTTCTCAATCCATTTGCTGCTTATACAGTTGGTTTTGTATTCGCCTTAACCCTGTTTTTCCTGGATCAAGCCATCATAGGTTCAGACTGGGCTTTGAGGAATCCGTTTAAACAAGGATTGCCTATCAGACAACTTTTTGGTCTGATTCCTAGGTTAATATATTCATTAATCATTGCCATCGGTCTGGCAACATTGGCCGAAATCAGCTTGCAATCTGATGCTATAGATGAACAAATTCAAAAAGATGTGGTACAAAACAATCAAGAATATTTTGCTCGGATGGGTGAATACGAACAAGAGTTGGATACCACTGTTAATGCGACCGAAAACAAAATTGCTCAGTTACAACAAAGCATTTTAAACCTGCGTACTTCACAGGAACAAATTAAAAATACCGATGAATCATATGACCAAGACACCATTGGTAACAGCATTGACAACTATCAGGTCACTTTAGAAGAGTTGCAACGTGACCAGAAGAACACCATAAATGCCATAGGTGCTTTGAACGAACGTTTAACCCAGACCAGGTCTGATTACCAATATTGGTTCAATGAATCGATACTTGAACGAACGGGTCAGGATGGCAGGCCGGCTACAGAAGGTCCAAAATACGAGAGGGCTGTTAAAACATATACTCAATTGGCTGAATTAATTCCAGTTATTGAAGCAGAAATAGAAAGTACCAAACAACGGTTGCTGAACATTGAAAGCAATATCTTGGCAACCACCGGCACACTCAATGAGTATCAGTTAAAAAGTAATACATTGAGTGAAAAAACCACCACCTTAACCATTAATGATGAACGTTTAAATCAACTTAATACTGATTTACAAAAACAACAACTGCTCTTAACAGAACAAATTGATGACAAACAAAATAAGTTAGCTGACTATAAAACAAAGTTAATCAACGATGGTTTATTTTATGAACAAAAATCAGGTATGTTGGTCAGGTACTTGGCTTTGAATAAAATCCACGCCGACCCTGAACTGGGAGAAGCCGCCCTGTTATTCAGTTATATGTTAAAAATATTTTTTATTGCCATTGAATTAATGCCAGTCATCATTAAATTATTCTTCAGTCCGTTCAGCTTCTATTCTTTGAAAATGTACCGCAAAATGCACATTGCTTTAATGGAAGAACAAGCTAAGCTGGATGCAGCTACAGCTAAGTTCAAACAACAACAAGCAGAGGGGCGTATAGAGCCAGAAATGCCTACAGTAACCCAACGGATTTAAATTAAATGCTCATTCATTGCTATTTATAAGTAATATTACATGTTGCGCCCACCGGTGACATATAAAATTTCTCCAGTAATCCAGCGAGATTGTTCAGATGCAAAAAATAGTACAGCATCAGCAACATCATTCACATCACCCAAAAAACCCAATGCGGATGCGGCTAAAGATGACTCTTTGAACTGGTCTAAACCCACTGAGCGGTATAAGTCTGTCTCAACAGCAGCAGGTGCAACAGCATTCACAGTGATGTTTCTATGACCTAATTCTTCAGCAAAAGATTTTGTTAATGCATTCCCGGCTGCTTTGGTGGCCGAATAAACTGGAAAAGCAGCGCCACCTTTTGCTGCCAAAGATGTGATATTTATTACACGCCCATAATCCTCCATAATTGCGGCAATTGCTTGTGTACAATAGACCATTCCTGCTATGTTTACTTGTAGTTGCCTATTCAGATCCTTAGGGTTAATTTCAATAAGTGATTGTTTTTGCGCCCAGCCAGCATTGTTTATTAACACATCAATTTGACCAAAATAATCAATTGTTTCCTTCACCATTCGTTTAACATCATCAGAATTACTGATATCTGCTTTGACTGATAAGGCATCTGCGCCAAGTTCAATGGCATGATTACATACCATCTGTGCTTTCTCTGCTTCACTGTGATAGTTAATGATTAAGTTTGCACCTTCTTCAGCAAATTTATGTGCAATAGCCGCGCCTATCCCTCTAGAACCTCCAGTAATTAAAACAACTTTATTTTTAAATTTCATAATTTTTCTCACAATATAGCTAATCTGACACCTGAAAAACCGATGATTAAACCCAATACTGGCATTAATATTTTTCCAAAACGATCAGAGTTGAATAACGGAGCCAATACTTGACCATTCAGTGTCCAGAGTGTTGTAACCAAGAGACCAATCATCGACGAGACAAAAAAAGCAGTGACCATCGAATTGTTTACAGACATGCTGAAAACAATCAACGCCAAAGTAACAGCTCCAGGGTTGCTCAACATAAATGTCATGGATTTAATAAAGCTGAATGGACGTAAGTTGCAGTCTTCAAATTTAGATTGGGTATTGTGGTGATTAGCGATGAAACCCCAAGCCAACATCAATAACCAACATGCACCAAAGTATTTAATTGCCAATAGAATAGTTGGATTTCTTGATATTAAAAAAGATAAACCCCAAACGCTTAAAACCATTAGAATAAGAAACCCAGATACTGAACCTAGAATATGTGGAAGGCTTTTCCAGAAGCCAAATCTAGATCCCGAGTTCATTAATAAAATATTATTGGCACCTGGAGCCAATAATAAGGGCAGGGCGGTATTG
>CALLLZ010000180.1 GCA_938008005.1 uncultured Marinicella sp.
CGCTTCATGCATGGCCATGGCCACACCTCTTAAGGGTACACTGTGAATTTGTCCATCGTATTTATCACACCAAGCGGCGTAGTAACTCAATCGTTGTATTGAAATTTCAACCTCTGTTTCCGCCTGTTTCTTGCTGTGACCAAAAGCGACTAAACGCGTGGCAAATTCATCTTTTCGGTAAGATAGATTCTCTGCCATAAAATACATCACTTGTTGGCGTTGATAAGCATTCATCTGCGACCACGCCTGACTGTTTGCAGCAGCTTCCACTGCATTTCTTACATCTTTGCGGTTACCTAAACCAGCATGAGTGATCAATTGTCCTTTGCTGTTATGAATGGCATAAGAATAACCGCCATCAGGCCTGACTTGTTTGCCACCTATATACATCTTTGGTGTTTTGTTTATACCTTGAACAGGTTCTGTATTTATAAGTGCTTTATTTGACACCGAATCTTTTACTTTGTTGGTTTTTAACTTTGTTGGTTTTAAGGTTAAGTATTCATACAAACCCTCTTTTCCACCTTCTCTGCCAAACCCAGATTCTTTAACCCCACCAAAACCAGCAGCCGCATCCATCATATTGGTACAATTAATCCAAACAATACCCGCTTGTACCAACGGCGCCAAATGCATCGCCATATTGATGTTTTCACTCCAAATACTGGCCGCCAATCCATAACGTGAATTGTTGGCCAGAGCCACTGCTTCACATGGCGTGCGGAAAGTCATCGAAACCAAAACCGGGCCAAATATTTCATCTTGCACCACTTGATCCGAAGGTGAGACATCGGTTAATAAAGTGGGTGGGTAAAAGCAACCTGCTTCAGGTATATCAGCCTTGGATTGATTCAGACATGCACCAGCATCAACACCAGCTTGTACCAGACCTGCAATTTTTTGTTGTTGTCTTGAATCAATGATAGCCCCCATGTCTATGGATTTATCCATCGGGTCACCAATACGTAGCTTGTGCATGCGCTTAATCAGTTTTTTATGAAAACGATCAGATACAGCTTCCTGAACCAATAATCGCGAACCTGCACAGCACACTTGGCCTTGGTTGAACCATATGGCATCTACCACACCTTCAACCGCGGCATCCAGATCAGCATCAGCACAAACTATAAAAGCTGATTTTCCTCCCAGTTCCAATGACAGTTTTTTACCACTGCCAGCAGTGGCTTGTCTGATCCAACGTCCAACGGCTGTAGAACCAGTAAATGCTATTTTCTTAATTTCAGGGTGCTCAACAATATGTTGTCCAGTCTTGCCATCGCCAGTCACCACATTCAATACACCTTTGGGTAAGCCGGCTTGCTGACAAATTTCTGCAAACAACAAAGCAGTTAAAGAAGTGAGTTCAGCTGGTTTGATAACAATGGTGTTTCCGGTGGCCAAAGCCGGAGCAATTTTCCAAGCCAGCATCAACAATGGAAAATTCCATGGGATGATTTGGCCGACAACACCTATGGCTTCATGTTCACTAAATTCTGTGTCTAATAGTTGTGCCCAGCCTGCATGATGATAGAAATGACGTACCGCCAAAGGTACATCAATGTCACGACTTTCGCGAATGGGCTTGCCATTGTCAAGTGTTTCCAATACCGCGAACAGCCGAGCGTTTTTTTGTATTAACCGTGCAATGGCATACAAATATTGGCCACGATCATGACCACTCAAAGCCTGCCATTTAGGTTGTGCTTTTGTCGCAGCTTTTACTGCTTGATCAACGGTTTTCTTATCCCCTTGCGGCACTTGCGCCAGCGTTTGACCTGATGCAGGATTATTGCTATCAAAATGAGCCTTGCCTTTATGCCATCCACCATCGATGAAATGATTCATTTTGTGCTTATGCTGAGCCAACCACTCAAGGGCTTGATCAGGCGATTCTGGTGCTTTACCGTAGTCCATGTTATTGAATATGTCTTTGATGTTCATAAGTGATTTTTTTATGTTCTTTTATTGGCTTTGGATCAATCATCCGATGGCGTGTCTATGTGCTGCTGAGTAATGGCCGCTGACATGATGTTCCAACTGTCGTTCTATGTCACCCAATAAACTGGAGGCGCCAAAACGGAACAAGTCAGGCTGTAACCATTCATCACCCAACTCTTCTTTCATCATTGACAAATACACCAGTGCATCTTTGGCTTTGCTGATACCGCCTGCTGGTTTGTAGCCTATTTTATAACCGGTCCTTTCTTGATACTCACGAATTTGCCTGATCATAGTCAACGATACAGGTAAGGTCGCATTAACCGATTCCTTACCGGTAGAAGTCTTAATAAAATCAGCGCCAGCCATCATACATACCATCGAAGCTTTGGCCACATTCCTTAATGTAGATATTTCACCAGTGGATAAAATTGTTTTCATATGTGCTTCACCACAAGCTTCTCGATAAGCTTTAATCTCATCATACAGTGCTTGCCAATTTTCTGAAAACACATGTTTTCGTGTAATCACGATATCAATTTCATCAGCCCCAGCTTTCACCGACTCTTTGATCTCCTCAATCTTTAAATGCAATGGTGTTAAACCGGCCGGAAACCCAGTCGAGACAGCCGCCAGATGAATACCAGTTCCTTCTAGTGACTTGGCTGCTGTACTCAACATGTCATGATAAACACAAATTGCACCTGTGGTCAGTTTCATGTTATCAATACCCAATGCTTCAACCAAATCCTGTCTGATAGGTTTCTTGCCTTTGGCGCACAATCGCTTCACACGCTGCTCAGTATCATCACCAGCCAAGGTAGTTAAGTCAATCAAACTAATCGCTTTGAGTAACCAAGCTGCTTGATGCTGTTTCTTTACACTGCGCCTTTTACCTAAAGTTGCTGCCCGCCGCTCAATCGCACTCTTATTAACCTGAATCGATTCAATCCAATCCAAGTTCAGGTCTATACCAGGGTTTCTTTCAATAGTCATGCCAGTTATTTTACAACAAAATTTAATAGGTGGTGCAGCCAAAAACTTGTTAACCACTATTGATATTATTACAAAGTTCGTCACCCCATTTCACATCAGCTTTGATAAGAAACAACCATCTGTCCGATTTTGTTCGGCAGTTGTCTTATCAGTCACAATCACCTTATGTTACGCTGGACAGTATGAACTCAACACATACACATCATGTAGCACTTTTAGGCTTCAATCAAGTTCAATTGTTGGATTTGATTGGTCCGTTAGAAGCCTTCAATGTGGCTAATGAGGTCACTGGCCAAAAAGTATATAAAACCAACATTATCAGCGAATATGAATCCTTTATCAGCGATTCTCATGTACGCGTGTTAAGCGATCATTTATTGAGTGCCAAGTTACTTGATGAGGTCCGTATTGATACCTTGCTCATACCTGGAGGTTCTGGTACCCGCTTGGCTTCTACCAAGGCGCCTATAACGAACTGGTTAAGGAATCATTTCGATCAAATTAATCGCGTCGTTACCGTTTGCACCGGTGCATTCATTATGGGTGACCTTCCCTACTTAGCGAACAAGGAGGTGGTCACACATTGGGCCTTTGCCAATCAACTGCAAAAAACCTACCCACAATTAAAAGTTAACCATGAACGTTTGTTTATCCGGCAAGGAAAATTTTATTCATCCGCAGGCATCCTCAGCGGCATTGATCTCGCATTGAACTTGATTGAACGCGATTGCGGAGTAAATACTGCTGCCAGCGTAGCTAAATATCTGGTTACTTACCTCAAACGCGCTGGTCATCAATCACAATTTTCTGAACCTTTGAAATTTCAGTCTGTTAACAACACACACCTTGAAAGAATGCATGGATGGTTGATGAACAACTTATCAAAAAACATCAGCGTCAGTGAACTTGCAACACAGAGTTTTATCAGTTCCAGACAATTAAATCGACTGATTAAAAAACATTTCAATATGAGTGCCAGTAAATATATAGAGCACATCAAACTGGAACATTCAAAAATATATCTCAGCAAAGAAAATGTGACCATCGATGCTGTTTCGGATCGAATCGGTTTTGATTCGGCGGTCAGTTTTCGGCGGAGTTTTAAACGTAAGTATGGAATAGCGCCCAGCTCGTACCAAATGAGGTTTCACTGAAGTTTTTTTACTTTCTTCTTAATTTATTATTGACCATGAGGTTCTTATCATGAAAAAAATTTTATGCTTATTATCATTAGCCAGTCTGGTTTCATGCACAGCTGATGATACTCTTATCCAATCTTTACACCAAATCAATCACTTTCATTTCGCATCTGAACAAATTGCCAGTTCTGGTCATACCACTTCAGAACAATACCAAAACATCAAAGATTATGGCTTCAAGCATGTGATCAATTTAATCCCAGGCAATCAAGTCAAAGAACGCACACTGGTTCAATCACTTGGCTTGAGTTATGCACAAATAGCTGTTGATTGGAACAACCCCACCGCTGCTAACTTTGCTGAATTCAGTCAGTTGATGCAATCTTTTGGTCATGACAGGATTTTCGTTCATTGTGAAATGAATATGCGGGCATCTGCATTTGTTTTTCTTTATCGGGTCATTCATCAAGATGTACCTGAACAAGATGCACGAAAGGAGATGCTGAAAATCTGGCAACCCGAAGGAACTTGGGACCAGTTTATCAACACCACAATAGAAACCCATAAGTCATTAAAATAATGAGCCAATCTATGCAAACTAAATACATCAATCCTTATTTGGCAGGAATACTTTTGGGGTTAGTACTGTTATTCAGCTTCCTTATTGCAGGTCGCGGCATTGGCGCTTCTGGCGCGGTTAACCAAGTGGTGGTAAAAGGCTACGAAATAAGTTCTATTGATCATATCTATGTTGAAAAATACCAACCGACTGAACCCATCACCCAAAATTGGATCATGATAGAAGTGTTCGGTATTTTTCTCGGCGCGCTGCTGTCTGCGAAACTGGCCGGCCGAATAAAACCAGGCATCATGAAAGGTGTTAACATGACCAATCGTAAACGATTGATATCAGCAGCATCTGGAGGGATATTGATGGGTATCGGCGCACGATTGGCAGGAGGTTGTACCAGCGGCCAAGCTTTAAC
>CALLLZ010000181.1 GCA_938008005.1 uncultured Marinicella sp.
GGCGTACAAGATGCACAAAGGCTGATTAAGCAAGAGCTTTTGGTGGCATCACGCGCAGTGGCCAGGGCTTTGCGCTTGCAAATTAAATTGGCCGAAGGCGTGCAGTTGATCGATGTACTAGATTCATATTCATTGAATGAAGCACAATCACAGCAAGTCAGAGATGCCGAACAAAGTTTAGATCAACGGCTGGCAAAAAATATAGGCATTAGCGCTGACCGGGGTCAAGATGATGATGGAATTCAAATAGTGATCCCCAGTTATTTTGCGGGTGACACCCATGTCATTCTTTTGGATGTGCTGGTAGAAAAATCAGGTCCTGTCGCTGAAGTTTCAGCCAAATACAAAGATTTGATCTATCTGCGCAATGCCACCAATCAAAAGAATTTGCACATGAGTACAGGACAAAATAATTTAGGCCCTTTGCAATTGAATGTGATGAAAAACATGCTAGCACATCACTTGAGCCAAACACTTGACCTGGCCAGCCAAGCCATTCGGACTGGTGATCATGCCACTGCAGTGGTGAAGCTAACAGCCATCTATGAGCTTTACCAAGCCATGCGACAACATATCCCAGCATGGCGTAACGACGCTGAAATGATTCAAGATGAAATTAACATTCAACAATACTTACAATTATTGAACGGTCAATCTTCGATCGAACCCAAACAATATCAATTAATAGCTGATTCAATGCGTTTTATGAGTTGGCGAAAGTTAATCAGTCACAGTCCATGAGTCGACAAACTGAGTCAGTCAGCTTGGAATAATCAGCATAGCTTAATTCATTACTGACTCACCCTATTTTACCTTGAAATTTTAAACCATTTCGTGTGATGGTGCTTCATTGCGCCTAAAAAACATCCAACCATGAGGACAAAACCATGAAGAAATTATACCTGTTGTTATTCATATGGCCGGCATTGTTATTAACTATGATAGCCCAATCTAAAACCCGTACCGATGCCACTCCCATTGCAGAGATGGACAGCCAAATCACCGGCCCAAAAGAAGGCGATGTAAAAGTTCCTTTGGCGCATTACATCAAACTGATCGACGATGCAAGAAACCCAGAGACTAAAGCGCCCGCTTCATACGCTATCGGCCAATCTACAGTGTCAGTTAAACTCAGTGAACAAGATGAGCAAACCACGGCTCAAGTGACGGTGAATGTTGATATTGAAGTGTTTGAAAATGAATGGAGCTTGATTCCAATTCTTCCTTATGGCGCAGCAATAACCGCTGTAACCATCAATGGTGAAACGATTCAACTGGTTCAGAATGCTGAGTGGATGTCATGGAGCACCAATCAAGCTGGAACTGCCCAATTACAAATCAGTTATTCAATCGATGCCACTCGATCTGACCAAGGTTACGTGGTTCCAGTTCCCATTCCTCGTGCCTCATCTAATCAATTAAAAGTGGCGTTTTTTGGCAGTGAGTTGGACATGACTGTCATTCCAGCTACAAATATCAAAACATCCAAATCAAACCAAACCAATACGATCCAAGCCAATATACCGACCACTTCGGCATTTTTACTGTCGTGGCGAGTACCTACAAAACAATCTTTTGTGGTCAGCCGAGCTAAATACCAAGGTCAATTATTAGATAAAACATTTACCTTTACTGCCAATTTTCAAGTTGAAGTGTTTACTGGTGAATCAATTCACCTGCCCTTACTACCCAACACAGTAACTTTAAATGATGTCAAAATAGATGGTGCAGCGGCCACCATTCTGGATCAAGAAGATCAATTCAAAGTCTTGTTACAAAGCAGAGGCAAACATGAAGTATCAGTGGTTTTTCAATCTACAGTACATCAACAACAAGGCCCACCCAGCGTTTCATTACCAATTCCAAGGGTAGCCATTTCTGAATTTGAACTGGTATTAGCTGGCAAGAAGGATATTTCCTTTACAACACTGCAAAATAGCGGACATCAAGAATATAGACCAATCACCAGTCAAGTTAACAATGATGTCACAACTGCCAAAGTATTTATTCCCATGACCGAAGGCGTAACTTTCACATGGATTGATGCCATACCTAAAGACATTAAAACCAAAGTCAGGGCCAATGCCAATATTTATCACGCCATATCGGCCGAAGAAGGCGTGTTATACGGGAAAGGTTTGGCTGACTATGAAATTACCCACGGGGAAACCTCTACGCTGTCATTCCAAATACCCATTTCCGCACAAGTTAATCGCATCACAGCATTAACTGCTGGTATTTCAGACTGGACAGCCCAAACTAAGGATGACATTAAAACCATCACTGTTTTTCTCGACAGAAAGGTCAAAGAAAGTTTTCAAATGCAAATTGAGTATGAACAGTTATTGGGTCAACAGAAAGAGGAACAAAAAACGGAATCACAACCACTTACAGCAATTAAAATTCCGTTGATCAAAGCCCTAGAAATGCACCGCCAACGAGGCATAGTTGCCTTACTGGTTGGCAACGAATTAACCTTGAAACCAACCACAGAAAAGGGAGTTACCCGCGTGGGTGAAAATCAATTACCGGCCTTCTTCCGCAATCAAATCACGCAAACCATTGCCCATACATTTAAATACACCAGTGAAAACCCAGAGTTAATCGTCCAAACCATGGCCCCAATCAGAAAACAGGGTAAATACGATGCCCAGATTGACACCTTAATTTCATTGGGTGAGGTGACTATGCGAGGCAGCGCTGGGGTACAAATTGATGTTAAGTCTGGCACAGTTCTTGATTTGGTTTTTACCATTCCATCTGGTGTGAATGTGTTGAGTGTAACAGGGCCATCCTTACGCAATCACAAAGTAATCAATGGTTTTGAGGATAAACATCAAAGCAAAAAAAGTGACCAATTGATCCAAGTTGAATTCACCCAAGAAATGACTGGACAGTTTCAATTAGAAATTAATTATGAAAACATTTTGGGCGAAAATAAATCTGAGCTGACAGTGCCAACCTTACAAGTAGGTGGTGCTGAGGTACAACATGGCCGCATTGCGGTTGAGGCCTTAACAGCAGTTGAAGTTCAGGCTGCAGAAACCATTCAGTTATCAACCTTAGAGATCAACGAATTACCGCAACAGTTGGTGTTGAAAACCACCAATCCAATTTTATTGGCCTTTAAATATGTCAATTCAGAGACTCCTCATCAACTACACCTTAAAATGACGCGCCACCAAGAACTGGCCGTTCAAGTGGCTGCCATTGAAACTGCCAAATATCAAACTTTAATTACCGATGATGGATTGGCCGTTACCACTGCCCGATTTGACGTTCGAAACAGTCGATTACAATTTCTGCGTTTGAGTTTGCCTCAAGAGTCTGAGGTTTGGTCTGTATTTGTTGATGGAAAAGCAGAAAAACCAGCCAATGCAAACAACAATGCTGAATCAAAAAAAGGGCAAAAAGATATTTTGATTAAAATGCTCAATTCTGCGACAGGTTTTCCAGTTGAAGTTATTTATGCCACTCCAATTGATAGAATGAGTCTATTTGGTTCTGTTTCATCACAACTACCACAACCTGATATGGTGGTGACTCACAGCTATTGGGATGTTTATTTACCCATAGGGCCCAATTACCAAGCTGTAGAAACCAATATGAACGTAGTGACTGCCAACCAATGGGTTAACCCAAGCGCGCGCACCAATAATTCCGATGCTGTCAATAAACATGGTGCGCCTCAGGTGGGTAAACCTTTACGTATGACCGTTCCTCAACAAGGTATTCAGTATAGTTTTGAAAAATTATATGCCAACCAATCTGATTCTATAGCTGGTTTTAAAATCAGGTACGCAGCTTCTTCGCATGTGGGCTTATTGGTAAGTATCATCAGTGTATTGATCATATGGGTGGTTATTTTTGCGATTAAATCAACTCAATTCTCCGCACGGACTTTAATACCTGTATTTACGCTAGGAATAGTTGGATTAATATTGTCACTGATCTATCTGAAACCAAATCCAATAGTACCTTTTAGTACAGCTCTGATAGGTGGGATTGTGTTTCTGGTTATGGTTCTTTTACCTAGATTTAAAAACAAAGCCTAAATATTTATAAAGAGAGACCTCTGCATGAGTCATGAATCATGTTGAGGTCTCAAAGAATAAAGAGCTCCATTAATTGGCCGTTTGATTTTCGCCAACATATTAAACATATTTCCAGCTTGAAAACGTTTAAAATAAATGTTATAAAATACACAATAACATTATGGCGCTTAAAGGGGGAGTGACATGGTTAATGATGATTTTACTTTGACTGACGACTTAGTCAAAGACTTTGCTCTGAAGGGCTTTGTGAAACTAGAAAATTTCCTGTCTTCACAAGCCATAAAACAAATATCGAGTCAGCTTAATAAGCAGTTTGGCAATGAAAAACCTGTTGGGTGGTATGGAGATGACTTCAATAGACTGAAGTATGACATCGGCAACAACTCTGAACAAGTGCTGCAATTATTCAATGAATCTCGTTTTACCGAAACCCTAACTAATCTAACCAAACATTCACTGTTATTTACTCAAGGCATCGGTTTTGAGCTGAAGAAAAATCAAGATGCTGGCTTACCTTGGCATGTTGAAACCCTCAGCTTTTGTTAC
>CALLLZ010000182.1 GCA_938008005.1 uncultured Marinicella sp.
AGGTGGAGGCCTGATTTATGTGCCTAAAAATGTCTTTTCGGGACTCTTCCTGTTCCAATACAGAGAAATGTTGGCAGCTTATTTGAGGGACTGTGAAAAAAAGAAGAAAACAGTCGATGAAGATTGGGTGGCTCATTTGAAATCTTATATACCAAAATCTAAAGAACTCGGTGAAATTTTGAATGATCAAGGTGAGTCAGATGATTTTGATGTTGGCGATGTATTAATCATTGATAAAACGGTTTTTCATCGCAGTTTACCTTTGAATGAAGGCCCTATGAAAACAAGGCAAGCATACGCCATGCGTTTTATTGATTGCGATACTAAATATGACCAACGTCGAGCACAAAACAGTTCATATTTCAGGAATAAACTGAACTACAACCCAAGCGGATTCGCACACATGGTATGTGAGAATGATGGCGATTCCATTTTACAAAGCCCATTATTCGACAGCACCAGAGATAGACGAGTTGCTTGGTATCAGGAAGACAGTTAAACCATCATGAAAAACACCCAAGAAAACACTTCTGAACAAATTTCATTGTTATTAAATGAGCTTAATCTGACTGATTTAGATGGTGAGCTTATTTTTCTTGACTCACTGGCATTGATTGATTTGGTCTCACAACTGGAAATGATATTTAATATCTCCATATCATTACCATTGGCATTCAAAGCCTTCAATTCTACACAAGCCGTGATTGATTTAGTATGGGCAGTAATTCAGCAACAATCCAATCAATTTAATGTATCCAGCCAACCAAGCTCCTTTGCATGATGGTGCCAGATTCAAACTTATTTAAGGTCAAAAGGTTTATAAATGTTTATTGAAGACTTCGACAAGGCTTTATCCACTCACAATCCGAACAAAGTGGCATTCATGCTAGAGGATGAAAACCCAATCAAAAAAATCTCTTATGGCGATTTTTATCTAATGGTCAAGAATTTACGACAACAATTGCGCCAATTAGGTTTAGGAAAAGATCATGTGTTGCCAATTTTAGCCGAACGGACACCTGAAGCTTTTGCACTGATGATATCGGTGATGTTAGAGGGCGCTGCATTTACTATGCTTAACCCTAAATTACCATTGTCACAATTAAAAATGCTGATTAAAGAAATTGATCCAATTGGTTTGGTCGTTGACAGTGGAACATTGATACTGGATCAAGCCAGTATGGAAGACTTAACTTTACTCAAGCCGGTTGTTTTGAATACTAAAAATATCAGCTTAAGCCAAGTCAAAATGGACCTCAGTCCATACCCGTTGTTAAATGCCTGTGGTACTGGTATGAATTTAACCCACAGGTCCGGTAAAGTATGTTCAGAAAATGCAGTTTTGGTGGCTTTCACTTCCGGCTCTACAGGCAGGCCAAAAGGCGTTTTAATTGGTCCAAATAGCTTGAAGTTTCATATAGAAAAACAAATTGAATGGGGCCTATGTGAAGAAGATGCTATTTTATTTCCAGTAACATTGGCTCATAATTTTGGTAGGAATTTACTGTTTTCCTGCCTTTTTATAGGTGCATCAATACATTTAACAGATCATTTTCTTTATAGAAAATGGGTTGATATTGTGAAAAGATCTCAGATCAATGGCATCACTTCTTTGTTACAATTTTGGACGGTAGACAATTACCAACCTCAACCAGGTGAATTCTTATTTGGTGATAATTCTCATTTGCGCTTTGTTCATATTGGAGGACAAAGAATCAGCCAAGTCAAAGCCAAAGAATTAAGGCAGTTATTAGGGCCTAATGTGCCATTATGGAAATCTTATGGTCAAACCGAAAAAGGAGGTACCAGCGCTTTTCTTCCTGATGCCACAAACCCTGATCATGGAAGTAGGCTTGATTCCGTGGGTCGAGCCATCTCAGGTGTAAAATTCTATATAGATAAAGGTGACAACAAATTAGCTGCACCCAATGAAATGGGTGAAGTACTGTACACCGGCAAAGGTGCATTCAGTGGCTACTTAGGTGATGCTGATTTAACCAACTTGAAATGTAAACCACACCCAGCAATAAAAGATGAGAGAGTTTTATTTTCCGGCGATGTTGGTTACTTAGATGATGCAGGTTATCTATTTATTCTTGGTAGAGTCGATACAATGTTTAAAACCCATGGCTATCGCGTTCTGCCTGCAGAAATAGAAGATGCATTACTGGCTATTGATGGAATAACTGCGGCCTGTGCGTTTGGTGTACCAGACAGTAGACTAGGAGATCACGTTGTAGGTGCTGGCATCGAAACAAGTTTCGAACTCGATACCACAGCTATTAAAAACCAACTCAAAGATTTAATTCCTCGCTATATGATTCCAAGGCACATCTTATTAATCAAAGATATACCAAGGAATGCCAAAGGTAAATTAGCCCGCACAGAAATAAAAAATATGTACACCCAGCATTTCGACCAAAATCCCCTTGGAAACTAACCATGCCTGTTCTCAATGAAGCAATGAAAAAAGAAAAACGTACTTTAGTAGACTCAATCTTTGAATCGGCAAAAACAACACCTACACAACTGGCTGTCGGCGATTCGTACGGGGAATACAGTTGGCAACAACTGGCTAATAAAATCATTGATTTCAGTCAACAAATTAATGATTTTGGTTGCCGACGCATCCTTCTGCCCGTCAAGCAAAATAAAGCATCAATGGCTTTATTGGCCGCTTGTCAATTAAGTAAAATACAGGTTGTGCTGGTTCCGGATATTCACCCTGAAAATTGGATTAAAGAACGTTGCCAAGAAGTATCAGTTGATGCCATAGTCAGTATTAAAAACAATGCCCTTCACATAGATAAACTTTATGTTCCCGGTTCAGACGAAATCAATCCTCAGCAAAATGTTATGCTGTTCACTTCAGGAACCACAGGCACACCCAAATGTGTCATACATAACTGGAATAGCATAGCCGCTGCCACATCATTGCGTCCAAAATACGCCAAAAAAAAATGGATGTGTGGTTATTCCTTGGCTCAATTTGCTGGTTTACAAGTTTTGTGTCAAGCTGTGATAAATGGCGGTACTTTATTTATACCTAAGGACTTCACACCAAATTCTGCTCTGAATTTAATGCAAAATCAACTGATTGAATGCCTGAGCGGAACACCCAGTTATATCCGACAATTGCTGTATAGCATAAGTGAAGTTTCTTTGAGCATGTGCTCACTGGAACAAATTACTTTAGGTGGTGAAGTGGTTGATCAAATACTGTTAGATTCTTTGAGCCATCAATTTCCTTCAGCCAACATTGTACATATATATGCCTCTAGCGAAGCCGGTGCTGTTATCAGTGTTGGTGACTGTATGGCAGGTTTTCCAGCTCAACTTATGGCCAAGGGTGATTTGAAAATTAAACACGGAGAATTGCTGATCAAAAGATCTCATCGAGCCATGTTAAATTATTGGGGTGACTCATCTCAAAACAAACCATGGATACATTCAGGTGACTTGGTAAAAAAATCAGGTGATAGGATCTATTTTGTAGGCCGGAAATCATCTACCATTAATGTAGGTGGCTTCAAAGTCAACCCAGAATTGGTTGAAAGTGCTATTTTAACTATTCCTGAAGTTATTTCTGTTAGGGTGTCAGGACATAAAAACCCTTTGCTTGGTGAAATTCCAAAAGCCACAATCCTAGCTAATGAAGATGTAGACCAACAAATCATCAGTCAAAAAATCAGACAGTACTGTCAAAGCCAGTTGGCTGAACATATGATCCCTAGAATCATCGAATTCACCACAGATCTACCGCTTAGCCATAATCAAAAAATTGCGAGGAGAAGCAACACATGAGTCGAGTTATTTTGATCAGTGGAGGGAGTAAAGGGTTGGGCTTAGCGATGGTGAATGGTTTTTTACAACAAGGAGACATGGTAGCAACTTTCAGCCGTTCATTAACAGAAGAGATTAAAAGCTTAAATAAAAACCCAACCTATCTAGACAGTTTTTTTTACCAAAACTGTGACATCTGTGACGCAGTAGCACTACAAGACTTTGTTAAAACTGTACACAACCGTTTTGGTAAAATAGATGTGCTTATTAACAACGCTGGTGCCGCAACAACTCAAGTTTCAACCTTAATCGCATTAGATCAAATAGACCAAATCCTAGCCATCAATTTATCAGCAGCGATTAAACTCACTCAAATGTGTACTCGTGTGATGCTGACTCAACAGCACGGTATAGTTATTAACATTTCTTCCATCATTGCCGCCAGAGGTTATGCTGGCCTATCCACTTACAGCGCTTCAAAAGCTGGGCTAGAAGCCATGACTCGTTCATTGGCCAGAGAGCTTGGTAGTAAAGGTATCAGAGTTAATGCCATTGCACCAGGCTATGTTGATACCGATATGTCGGCAGACCTTTCAAAAAAACAACTTCAGCAAATCATCCGAAGGACACCTTTAGCCGCATTGGCTACAGCAGAAGATGTTTTTCTAACTGCTGATTTTCTGGCATCAAACAGATCACAAAGTATTACTGGTCAGATTATTACCATTGATGGAGGTTTAACATGTTAATTGAAACTGTTGAATTGAATCTTGCCAATACAGGATTAGGTGCATTGAATGAAGAAAATCTGATGGCACTCTTTGCAAATGTACAGGCACATTCGTTAATAGCTCAGACAGATCGTGTGCTTTCTGATGTTGTAGATATAGACAATCAACCATTATATCCTGGTTATGTGTGGTTGAATTTAACAGTTCCTGATATGCAACCAATCGACCAATTCAAGGTATGGAAATATGTTGATATCGGAGTCAAAGTTCATCGCTTTGGTTCTACCATGCTTGAATCAGAATATGTAATCGGCCCCTGTGGAACCATCAATAAAAATTCATTTACACAGAATGACTGGCCAAGAATGAAAGCTTTGAGTGTTTTTATCAGGAGTGATGATATGCCCTCTGCTCCAGCAATCAACCAATTGGCCGAGCTGCCATCATGTACACAAGTGCCTACAGGCCTTAAACGAATGAAAATGATGGAACAGGCATCAAACCAAAATTCTGAGTCAGCCGATTTAATTTTACAGCAACAATTGAAATACCCTGTATTTTTAGGCCGAGATGTTTCAGCAAACAAAAACTTGATGTTTTCACAGTATATTATGATCACCAATGTGACTGAACAGCAGTTACTCCAAGGCAATCAATCCCAGTCAATATTTCCCCAAAGCCTCATCCCTCATTTCCACTTAAGTGATCGAGAAGTTATGTTCAGTGGTCATGCTGCATTTGGCACTACTTTGACAGTAGATACTCAGCTGTCACTAACAACGATGAAAGAACCCTTCAAAATAGGTGAAGACATAATTTTGGCAGAGCTATCATCTACAAGCCATATATATGACTCAAATACAGATAAACTGCTAACCAAACTGGTAAGCAAAAAACACTTGAGAGTCCCAAAAAACCAATACAAAAAACACAATGAAACCATGAAAATATGGCGAAACAAAGGAAACAACAGTGAGAAATAAAATACACGATATTATTCTGAAAGTTGCGCAACAAAACAACAAATGCCCTAACCACATAGAACAAAATATGAACCTCAGAGAGAATTTAAATATGAGTTCAATGGATTTAGCCCAAATGATTGCTGAATTAGATATTGCATTGGGTGTGGAACCACTCGCAATTATAAGAAACCCTAAACTAGAAACAGTTAAAGATATTACAGACTTGTATGAAAAAACTTTTCAAACTCAGTAACAGCCTTTTTAAAAATTAATAGAGACCTTTGCTTGATTCTGGGTTATTGGAAAAAAGAGTTGAAATTTTATTAATCAAGGCGGGAAATGCAATCTAATAGCTAGCTATGAGACTGTAACCTAATCTGTGTATCTGCCTATTTTTAACCAATTAAGTTAAAGTAGGTAGATTATGAAAGACGAAGAATTTGAAGCAATGAAAGCGCTGAGCCAAAAGATTGGTAAAGGCCTTAAAACCCAAGAAGATCTGTCCCGGTTCACCAAAGCGATGACTAAGATGTCAGTAGAAGCGGCGCTGAATGCAGAACTTGATGAGCACCTAGGTTACGACAAAGGCACACCCAAAATAGCCCGTAACACCCGTAATGGCCACACATCAAAGACGCTGAAAACAGAAGAAGGCTCATTTGAGCTGAACACGCCCCGTGATCGTGATGGTGAATTTGAACCGCAATTGGTGAAGAAAAACCAAACCCGTTTCACCTCCATGGATGACAAGATTTTATACTTGTATGCCAAAGGTTTAACGACTCGTGAGATCGTTGCCACGTTTAAAGAAATGTACGATGCTGATATATCGCCAACCTTGATATCCAAAGTCACCAATGCGGTGATTGAGCAGGTTATACAATGGCAGTCAAGGGTATTGGATGCGGTGTATCCCATTGTTTATCTTGATTGCATTGTGGTCAAAATCCGTCAGGACAGACAGGTGATCAACAAATCATTTTATCTGGCCTTAGGTGTGAATATGGAGGGCCACAAAGAGTTGTTAGGTATTTGGCTCAGTGAGAACGAAGGCTCTAAGTTCTGGCTTGGGGTGTTGACTGAACTACAGAGTCGTGGGGTTAAAGACATACTGATTGCCTGTGTGGATGGCCTGAAGGGATTTCCCGATGCCATCAATGCCGTTTATCCTGAAACACAAATTCAACTGTGTATCGTCCACATGGTTCGCAACGCAGTGAAATATGTGCCTTGGAAGGACTATAAGCCAGTGACCGTAGACCT
This sequence comes from uncultured Marinicella sp., assembly GCA_938008005.1. Lineage (GTDB taxonomy): Bacteria > Pseudomonadota > Gammaproteobacteria > Xanthomonadales > Marinicellaceae > Marinicella. The sequence continues at coordinate 6,743 of CALLLZ010000182.1, forward strand.
CAAGCTGATCTATCAGGCGACCACAGAAGACCAAGCATTACTTGCCTTGGATCAATTCTGTGAAAAATGGGACAGTAAATACCCACAGATTGGCAAATCTTGGCGCAACCACTGGGAAAACCTGAATACTTTGTTCAATTACCCACCTGATATCCGCAAAGCCATTTACACCACCAATGCGATTGAATCACTCAATTCAGTGATTAGAAAAGCCCTTAAAAAACGAAAGTTATTCCCCAATGATGATGCAGCCAAGAAGGTGATTTATCTGGCGATTACTGATGCATCTAAGAAGTGGACAATGCCGATTCGGAACTGGAAACCGGCCCTGAATCGGTTCGTGATAGAATTTGAAAGTCGTTTAAGCGATTATATTTAAAGTGGCAGATACACAGAATTATTTACAGGGTCAACGGCTCAGAAACAACAATCGACTCACTTAGTAAATTCAGCAACTGGGTTGGTGTTAGTTTATCCGCAGCGATTGTCCTTATTGTCTCAAATATACAATTAATCGAAACTTATTTCATAGTTGCAAACATTAAAATTGCTATTTACTTTCTTGTTATGTCAATTATCTTGATGGTTATTCAAAAATACTTAACGATTTTCGTTCATGCTTTGATTTCACAATCTAATTTTATCGAGGATTTATCCGCTAAGTATAATAACCAGTCCGATAATGTGGATTTTACAAAATTGCACAGTGAGATAATTAATTCTTCAGCAGGTTACTTGAGATGGCTTACTAAACTTATTGCAAGCAAAAACATCTTTGCACCAAGGGCTGCCTTCAAGTGCACACAAGTTGTTGG
>CALLLZ010000183.1 GCA_938008005.1 uncultured Marinicella sp.
ATCATCACGGGCCACTGGTCTTGACCAGTCATTAAAACGTAATCTTTGGGGTGAACTGTCCGTTTAGATACACTGCGATAGCGCATGATACCCACAGCAAACAAAATAGCAAAAGTCAGCAACACCTGTAAAAACATCGGAATGATGATTTCAATCATAAAAGCACCTTGAATTAATTTAAGCACTTATTATACCTATCACTTATACTACCTACCATTTAGTTTAAAACCGATTAAATCAACACCCACCCACATTAACTTCTGTTAACATTTATGCCAGTAACAAACCAAGAAAAGAACCAAAAAATGACAACAAGGAACTCATGAATATACAGCACATAATTTCAATAGGCATCAGATTCTTAGCCATAGGTTTATTCCTATATTCACTGAAATTGATTCTTATGGTATTTGACTACTTTGACCCCAATCGGCTTAATGAAACACTTCATCTTTTGCTTGTATTTGGCACCCCAGTCATGATGTTAATAGTCAGTCTAATATGTTGGTTTATACCTGAAAAGTTATCGGCATTGATCATTAAGCCTTTGTGGAATAAAGAAATTAATGGGTTTTCGCCAAAGGAGCTACTCAGGGTATTGGTAATTTTTCTGGGTTTTTATTACATTATTAATGCCTTATTACACATGGGTTCATACTTGTTTCGGTGGGCATATCTTGTTTCCTCGCCCTTTAACGATGAATCCACATACTTTCAAATGAATATTGCTTTATTTGTTATTGGCTTACAGCTCATTGTTGGCTTCATTTTATTAACCAAAAATTATTGGATAACGAAAAGTATTTTAAAAATAAATGCACCAAAAAAAATTGATGACCAATGAAAAACTCAGTCTATTACTCTCATTATTTTATGAACAGTAAATTGGCATGATACGTTCCATATATGACAATTGATATAAATATTATTCACTCAATTGGCAAAATTGCAGTGACCATCTTAGTCCTTTTGGCTTTCTTTTTGTTGACCGTGAAAAGCCATATCAGACACGCCAATCGATTTTTCGCCGCATTTTTATTGCTGGTGGCTTTTGATCTTTGTGGCTTATTTATATACGAATGGCTTAATACTCACCCATACATTGACCTCATTCGGCGAACCTGTTCTTTATTACAAATGCCGCTGTTTTATTTTTATGTCAAAGCCATTTGTTATCGTGATTTCCAATTTAAATTCACCAGCCTCAAACACAGTTTTGCTTTTGTTTTGACATGGCTGTTAATTTTACCAAGGTTCATTTTTCTTGAGGGTTCTGCGCAAAGCCAATTTCTTCAAGACCCACAACATATCGAATTAATCGTAAAACACTTGATAGGTGAAATTCAATATTTCATATATATCTTCCTGATTTTCAAAACTTTGGCCAACTATAAAAAGCTTTATCAAGAAAACTATGCCAATTATGACCAGACTGCCTATCACTGGCTGTTCCAAATGACGCTAATTTCTGTCTGCGCACACCTATTTGGCATGACTAAAGACGCCATGACCCTATTAGCTGACCCCAATTGGGTACTGATAGCTCACTTAGTTGTCAGCTTGAACGTTCTGGCTATTATTTGCTGGCTGGTACTCAAAGCGCTTTACCACCCAAGTATAACCAGAGGGTTTGAGTCTGACCAAAAATCCATCACTCAAACATTACCTGCTACAACCAATCAGCAATTACCTACTGAAATTCATACACAAATTGACCAGCTCAAATCCTTTATGCAGGACAAAGAACCCTACCTTGATCCTGAGTTAAGCATCGAAAGCCTGGCACAAATGCATGCCATCCCTAGCAAAGCACTGTCAACCTTGATCAATCATCACTTGGGACAGAATTTTTTCATTTTTATTAATTCATACAGAATCCAAAAAGCACAACAACTACTGAAAGACCCCAAAAATGCACATCAAACAGTTTTGGAAATTCTTTATCAAGTGGGCTTTAATTCAAAATCCTCATTCAACACAGCCTTTAAAAAATACACCGGTAAAACGCCAACTGCCTACCGCCAACAGGCGTTCGAATAAAATCGAACGTGTATTAATTGGTTCGACTTTTTTTAATCGGTCGATTCAACTCGCAAAGACATATAAATTTACCTCATCATTTAATTAATCATGAGGAATACATTATGTTTAAGATCATTCACATTCTATTTTTATTGTTTTCATTAAGCTCTCAAGCATCAACTAACAAACAACAGCAGGTAGATCAACTATTGGCATCTTGGGACAGCAATCAAAACCCAGGAATAGCAGTAGCTGTTAACCAAGGCGAGCAAACCATTTACCAAGAGTACCGTGGACTTGCTGAACTTGAGCATTCAATCACCATCAGCCACAACACCAAATTCCTAATTGCTTCGGTTTCAAAACAATTCACCGCATTCGCGATCGCCCTACTTGCTGATGAAAAAAAATTATCTTTAGAAGATGACGTTCGCAAGTACATACCAGAACTGCCCAAGTATGAACAACCGATAACCATCTTGCACTTATTGAATCATTCCAGTGGGCTCAGAGATGCCGATGACCTCAATGGATTAGTCGGTGCTGGGTTATCTGATTACGTCTCATTTAACGACGTTTACAAGTTAATCATTAAACAACAAAAATTAAATTTTATACCCGGCTCTCAGTTTGATTACTCCAACTCAGGTTATATATTACTGGCAAAAATTGTAGAAAACATCTCAAAGAAAAAATTCCGAGTTTTCATGGCTGAACGGGTTTTCAACCCTTTACAGATGAATAACACCCTGGTATTTGACAACCCTTTTGAAGTCATTGGCAACAAAGCCATAGCTTATTATTCTAATGACGGTACAAGCCATTCTAAGAACAACTTATTTTCATCTGTTTATGGTTCTTCTGGAATATACACCACACTTAGTGATTTAAATCGCTGGGCAAAAAACTTCACACATCCTAAAGTTGGTAATAAAACCATATTTAAAACAATGGCAACTCAAGGTACCCTCAACAATGGTGAAATAATCAGCTATGCCTTGGGCCAAGAAATTAAAACACACAATGGTTATAAAGCCATATTCCATGGCGGTGGACAAGGTGCCTATCGTGCCTACCTGATGCGTTTTCCCGAGTTAGAACTGTCTATTAACATACTTTCAAACAGCAGTTATTCCACCGCTTTCATCCTCGACTATGCCAATCAAATAGCAGATATATACATTGGCAATCATTCAGAAGTTAATGATAACACCCAAACAAAAATTTATACAACAGACTCTATCAAAGAGCCCTCAGAAGCACTATCTGTAGAAACCGAAACAATGACAAAATACACAGGTGATTACCAAATCCAACCAGGCTTGATATTTACTGTAAAAATCATTGAAGATGCCTTGCACTTATTCATCACCGGCAATGAAAAATCCATTCCACTGGCACCAAAGTCCAACAATGAATTTAACTTAACGGACAGCGACAATGGATATTGGATGGCATTTGACACTTCCAACTCTGATCAAAGCCAATTCATCAACTACCACCAAGGTGACATGGAATACATAGGCAAACGTGTTAATTTGGTTAAATATGATCAACAAAAGATACAATGGCTAGAATTAGAAGGCCTGTATTACAGTGAGGAATTAAATACCATTTACAACTTAAAATATAATGGCAATAACTTAGTCGCGCACCATACAAGAAATTTACCCATCACCCTGAAGCCGCATCAGCCAGATGTGTTTACCGGAGCAGCTACATACTTCCAAGAAATCAAATTCATGAGAGATTATTCACATCAAATCACCAGCATGTTTGTTTCAGGGTCACGAAGTAAATACATCGAATTCCTTAAGGTAAACAAAACCAAGCCTTAATTCTCAAATCCAATTCACCACCTATTTATCTATAGGTGGTGCTTTATTTCAACACCTCGATTAAATCAGTTAACACCCCAGCTGCCGTGACTTCTCGCCCTGCACCTGGGCCTTGAATTACCAATGGGTTGTCACTGTACCAATTTGATTCTATGATAAATATATTATCCCCGGGTTTAAGCGCTGCTGCTGAATGTGTATCATCTATAGCCACCAATTCCACACACAACTCATCAGCGCTTACAGTTGCCAAATAGCATAATTGTTGATTTTTCGACTCTGCTTTGGCCCATAAGGATTTAATATAATGATTGATACCTTTATGATTATTCCAAAAATCCTTGACAGTACCTGCCAAGTATTCTTCGGGTATCGCCGGCTTGAACTTTACCTGCTCAGGCATAAAATCTAACTCTTTGGCTAGAATCAATGCTTTTCGATATACATCTTGCCCAGATAAATCTTCACGAGGATCCGGCTCTGTATAAGCATTCTCATGGGCTTGCTTAACCCATTGCATGAACTCAACATCGCCATCATATTGGCCAAACAACCAAGACAAAGAACCTGAAAACACACCGGCCACTTGCTTAACTTGATCACCGCTTGCTTTTATTTGTCTGATTGCTTGCTGTATAGGTAACGCTGCTCCAACGGTGGTATTCTTTCGCCATTGGCAATCGTTTTGCTGGAGTTTGTATTCAATAGATTCTGCCCAGCTTTTATTGGCAGCAGCAATCTTATTGGCTGAAATCAAATGCCAGCCATTTTCCGCAAAACCTAAACATTGTTTAGCCACCCACTCACTGGCTGTTAAATCTATAATGATGGCCGGTTTGCCTGCATATTTTTGTAGCACCTTAACCAGTTCACCTTGGTGGTTAGGCTGGTCTAATGTGATGTTTTGGTCTAACAAACAACTTTCATTGAATTGAAAATACCTACTATTCGCTACTGCCACTACTGATAAAGATTTATTAACGTTTTCTTCAATTTTTTCTTTGTTGATTTTGAGAATTCTTAAAAATTGTTTTCCTATGTTTCCATACCCTAAAACAACAATAGGTATAGAAGGCTCTAAAATGAAAAAAGTCTGGTGCAAATCCCTCAGCAATTTGACTCCCTGCTCATCACTCAACAAGACACACAACGTATGATCATTGGCTGGGTAATGAATATTATGTACTGTAAACTGAGCCGAACGGTTCAACAGTTTTGTAATGACACGGTGGTTCTGCCTGATATTTTGTCCAACTGCGCTGATTAAACTAATACCAGTCTGTTGTGATTTCAATATCAAGTCAGCAGATTTGATTAGTTGCGTGGTTTCAAATAAATCTTTATCTTCTATATAAAAGCTTAATTCGTACTGGGTTTTGTCATAATGATTGGCATAGTTATTAATTTGTTTTGCAGTTAACTGAGTTTGGAATTGTCTTGCTTTGAGTTCATTAATCTGACTTAAGGATAAAAACACCAAGCCACTTTTATACGCCAATGTTTTAACAGTGCCATGAGTACGGCCTGATTTAATTTCAAACCCAACACTTTTTTTTCTTTTTACTACCGTTCCACTCGATCCTGAATCACAGGCATTTATAACTAAACTTATGGATTTTTGTAATATGGGTGCTATGGTTTTTTGGTGTAACACATTTGAGCCTAATTCAGATAAAGCTTGCGCCTCACTGATGGTCAGCTCATTTAAAACACGCGCATGATCAATCACATTCGGGTCCGCGCTATAAACACCATCTACATCAGTCCATAAGAAAACTGTAACTGATTTAACTAAATAGGCAATTAGAGTAGCGGTGTAATCACTACCATTGCGGCCCAATGTAATGGCTTTCCCTGTTAGGTCACTTGCTATAAAACCTGTAATGACATTAAATAATTTACCATCAACTGAATCAGTGCATTGGTTTACAGCTTGCATGAAAAGCTTTCGGGCTATTGACTTATTAGCCAAGTTATTTTGTTCATCAATAACTAAAAAATCTCTGGCATCTAGCCAATCATTGTTCATTTGCTCCTCTGCCAATTTCAATGACAGCAACTGAGCTGACCACAACTCTCCCATCGCTAAAATTTCATGTTGTGCACTGCCAATCAATTTTGTTTGTTCAGACAATTGACTCAAGTCTCTCTTCACTGCTTTAAGTAAATCTTTTGGTTTTTGTAAAACCGACTCAATCAATTGATTAAGATATATTTCCAAATCTATCAAAACATGTTGACTACCCGCCAGAAATGCCATCAACGAGTCAGTAACGTGCCCATTGGCTGAAACCACAATAAAATCGCCTGCTTTGGCGTTTACCCTAATCGTTTCTACAACTTTTGCTATTTGTACAGCATCTTTCAAACTTGAGCCGCCAAATTTATGAACATTGGGTGTTTGCTGATATTGTTGATTAAGTTCAGCTTTAACCATGTGACTGGCCCTTTATTGCATCACTTTCAATCGGTCGAATTTGACAACGATTTAACCCATACTCTAAATCTGCCAATAAATCATCTGCGTGTTCTATCCCAACTGACAAACGAATTAAATTTTCTTTGATACCAGCTTTCACTTGAGCTTCAACAGCCATCGCTGCATGCGTCATCGTGGCAGGGTGACAGATTAATGATTCCACTCCACCCAAAGATTCCGCCAAGGTAAAATATTTTAAGTTATTGACCAATGTTTTGACTTCATCGATGCCACCTTTAAGTTCAAATGACAACATGGCACCAAAATGATGTTGTTGTTTTTTAGCAATCTTGTGCCCCGGATGCTCTGTCAAACCTGGATAATGAATTTTTTCAATGGCGGGGTGTTGTTGCAAAAATTCAATAACCTGCTCTGTGTTTTCTAAGTGCTGTTTCATCCTGACATTCAATGTACGCAATCCTCTGGTGGTGAGCAAGCAATCAAACGGCGCAGCAGTAATACCTATGCAGTTAGCCCACCACTTGACTTTTTCTGCCAATTCTTCATTTTTTGCTAATACCGCACCACCTACCACATCGCTGTGTCCATTGATGTATTTGGTGGTTGAATGAACCACCAAATCTGCTCCCAAAGTAATTGGCTGTTGTAATGCTGGAGATAAAAATGTGTTATCCACAACCTTTAACACATCAGGCCCTGCCAATTCACATAATGCATTAACATCCACCACTCTGAGCAGTGGATTGCTGGGTGTTTCAATCCATAACAAAGCTGGCTTTCTATTCAGCTCAGCCTTTAATTTTTCTATATTGTTTTGGTCAACAAACTCAACTTGTAACAGACCTTTTTCATGTAATGTTGTGAGCAAGCGGAACGTCCCTCCATAACAATCGTGTGGTGCAATCACCAATGCCTCTTTGGGTAACAACTGCATAACCAGCAACACTGCTGACATACCTGTTGAGGTAATCACACCGCCTGCTGCTTGTTCTAATTCTGCCAACGCATCGGCCAATATGTCACGGGTTGGGTTGCCTGATCTAGAATAATCATAGGTTCTTGGTTCGTTCAAGTCTGCAAATGAGTAATTACTCGACAAGTACAAAGGTGGTGTAACTGCACCGTGTTGTGCATCACAATCAATACCCGCTCGCACGGCGACTGTTTCGTTTAAAATTGTCATGGCTGTTCTCACTTAAAAATGTTTTAAAAATTTGGTTTAATGCTGTTGCTTCCAATAAAAATCCATCATGACCACAATGTGAGTCAATGATGTTAACGTGACATTCCGTAGCCAAGTTTAGACTCAGGCTTTTATGTAGGTTTTCTACCATTTTGACTGGCACCATTTGATCTGTAGAAATCCCTATTAATTGAGTTTTGGCCTTTATGCTACTTACATCAACGCAATGAAAATCTATGGACTGTGATAATTGTATATAACGTGAAAAACTGAACTGTTCCGCAAAATTTTCACCATGATGATGTAAATACGCTGATACATCCTGCAAAGCTTGACCCGGCTTCCGCGATTGAAAACGCTGTTCCAACTCTGCCTCTCCACGGTAACCAATCATCGCTAATGACCTTGCTATAGCAGTAAACTCTTTGGTCATGGATTTTTTCAGGTTCCCTTCTCCGTTTAGTTGTTCTTGTTGGCTACCTAAATGAATGATCTGCCTTTGAATTCCACGCAAGGCTTGACTTTTAACCGAGTTGTAATCAGCAGCAGCTATACAAACCAAATGCACCAATGCCTTTGGAAAATGCGCTGCAAAGGCCAAAGAGACCATGCCACCATAAGAGGAGCCTATAACAGCATGGAATTGGGGTAAGCTCAGCTTTGATTGAATTTGATGCAAGATTTGTGCTTGATCACTGGTAGTAATGACTGGTGGATTGATTATGCGCTCAGGAAAAACAAAGTATTCAAATGTTAAAAAGCAGTAATCACCTGAATTAAGGTAAGACTGTTGATTCACTACTTGGTTCCACCAACCTGATTGTTGATGTTCTTGACAGTCCAAAGCCCATCTACTGGCCGATATACCACCTAGCAGCACAATCAATGGCTTAGATAAATCGCCCCATACCGTACACTCAACTTCAATATTGATAGCCAACTCATCGATAAATGATAACTCGGCTGCAGCTATTTTAATTTTGTGGTTATTTACCTTATTTGAATTCACAGTATTTGGCCGTCTAAATGGCTACATCATAACTCTCTATCCTTAGATGTCAAGACGTTTAGACGGCCATATAACAAATAGATATAAAAAAAGGCAAAACCATTTAAGTCTTACCTTTACTGCATCAATATAAATTTTTCAGTTTAAATCTTTAATTATTGATATCAGGCTGTTTAAGTTTAAGTTTAAGTTTAAGTTTAAGTTTAAGTTTAAGTTTAAGTTTAAGCTTATTCTGTTACTACACGTAAGGACTGGCTTTAATTACCCACTTCAGCATTATCGATTCACGCCACCCTCTACGATAAGCTTCAATACACTTTTCATCTGATGGGCACTACCGTATTGTGCCAACAATCCCTGTGCTGCCCCCGCATTAGTGAATTTTTGTAAGGTCACGCCTATAATAGGCAAGCCCATCAATTGCACGCTTTCTTCATTACTCATATTGACTGCTAACAATGGCTGGGTATTTGTAAAAGAGGTTACTGCGAAGCCGTTCTCAGTCCCATCGTAGGCCGTAGATATCGAATAATAGTTTTCGGATTGTGTAATTTGTGGCTCAAAAACTTGATTAGCTGTTGAGGTTAAATAATTTTGTATAAAGACACTGCCACAAACTGCCGATTTGGGCAAATCCACCGGAAGTGGATCAGCACCAATATTGTTCAGATTGGCAAATTGAGATTCACGGTCCCAAATTAAATGAGAAACCTCTGTTCCTCCATATACTTCGGAATTACAGCTGATATTATTATCATTTGAACCATAGGGTGGTAAATTATTACCTCCTTGTTCTGTCACATAAAAACGGCGTGAGGGCTGAGTTAATACTGTTTCACTTTTCCCTGCTATAAATGTATCGAGTGCATAATTAGCAATCAATTGATCAGCCATCAAAACCGCACTGACCGCATCAATACCAGATTCAAAGGCCAGCTGATAAGCTTTTTCATTGGCAAATACTGTGGCTTTTGGAGCAGCTGCATCTAATGATAAACTACTGTCACTAGGTGGTACATGAGCGATTTGATCTTCAGCAAAAAAATTAGCTAATGCAACCACGGGGATTGAAAAGTTTAGCCCTTCAACCACATCAACGATATTGGCTTCAACCACTAATCCACCGGTCACAGACAATAAATTCTCATTAACATCCCCACCCGATTCTTCATGCCAAACACCACCACTTTCCCAAGCTGATTGTAATGCGGCACAATTTGCAGGAACGCCAACTGTTCCTTGATCAACAGCTGATGCAAAATTACCAGATATTCCTCCCATATCAATGACTTCTATAAACCCTTCTCTAACGCGGCTCATATTTTGTAAGCCATCAGCCAATTCAAAAGGCAAAAACTCATGACCCGCTTTAACTAAAAAAGGCGCACATGAGGTATCTGAAGAAAAGTGTATAGCTGATTCTTGTCCGAAAAAATCATCCATTGTACTGACTCCTGATACCAAACCGAAAGTCCACACATCAAAAGGGCTTAAATAGACGTTATACGACAACACTGAATAGCCATTAAGTCCTTCTCTGATATTGATCTTGATCGCTTTGGCTTGCGTCGTGGGATTGGTCACACTAACCAAAGTATTTAAATTGTTGTTCACTGTGTAATAGGGTTGTAAAAAAACCTCACCAGTACCTTTGGGGTTAACGTTAACTGCTTCTACTTGCATAACAAGAAATAACCCTGATATCAAAATAATTTTCTTCGCAAGAAACCTTAAATCAATAAGTTTTATGTGTTGTACACCATCATTTTTCATAGTTCTGTCACCTCAATATTTGACTTGAGTAAATGTGTACCGCCATATTGTGCCAACAACCCCTCCCCAGCCAAGGCATTGCTAAACTGCTGCAAACTAACCCCAATAACTGGCAACCCCATTAAGTGCACCGCTTGATTTGTGAGGAAATCTGTGCCGACCAAAGGTCTTGTATTAATAAATTGAGTCTGTACAAACCCACTTTCTGTGGCATGACTAATAGCCGGGCTGATAATGGCATCAAAATTATGGGAACCGCTTATGGGAGATGAAACTGAATTAGACATTCCTGGAAGCAAAATTGATTGAACAAATACACTCCCACAAATACCATTATTAATCACTGGTGGACAAGGAGCAGCAACCATGCAATGCGGAATAACTTCTAATTGACTTTCTCGGTCATAGAGCTTTTGACTGATTTCAATACCACCGTATTCACTTGAAAAACAATTGGCTGCAGCTGATTCTAACCCATATGGCGGCTCAGAATCGGGCGATCCATTTTCAATATAAAAGCGCCGAGTCGGTTGTGTAAAAACTGTTTCGCTTTTACCTGCTACAAAAGTATCCAAAGAATAATTTCCAATCAATTCATCTGCCATCAATACAGCACTCACCGCATCTATTCCTGACTTAAAAGTCAATTCATAGGTTTTATCATTGGCCATGATTATGGCGTTTGGTGCAGCTGCATCCAAAGACAAACTGCTGTCTTCTGGATGCGTATGAGCGACATGATCTACTGCAAAAA
>CALLLZ010000184.1 GCA_938008005.1 uncultured Marinicella sp.
TACCGTTTCCAATGGAATTTCCCTATTTTTTTCAGTCCGCATGATTCAAATGTATTGTATACCGCTGCGAATCATTTATTCAAAAGTACCAATGAAGGTCAAAGTTGGCAAAAAATCAGTCCTGATTTGACTCGAAATGATAAATCTAAACAAGGTTCATCAGGTGGGCCGATTACCCAAGACAATACTTCGGTTGAATATTACTCAACAATTTTTGCTGCCGCAGAGTCGTACCATGAAAAAGGTGTGTTGTGGACTGGCAGTGATGATGGTTTGATTCAAATTTCAAAAGATGGTGGCACAAGCTGGGTCAATGTAACTCCTAAGGGCATGCCAGAATGGACACAAATCAATAGCATTGAAATTGACCCATTTAATCAAGGCGGTTTATATGTCGCGGGTACTCGTTATAAGTCAGATGATTTTAAACCTTATCTGTACAAAACTGAAAATTACGGTAAGTCCTGGAAAAAGATTGTAAATGGCATACCAAACAACCATTTTACCCGTGTGATTCGAGCGGATAATAAACGCCAAGGCATGCTTTGGGCTGGCACTGAATCAGGTTTGTATGTGTCTTTAGATGATGGGAAAAACTGGCAAACCTTTCAACAAAATTTACCGATTGTGCCGATCACTGATATTGCACTCAAAGACGATGATGTGATCATCGCCACTCAAGGACGTTCATTTTGGTTGTTGGATGATGTCAGCTGGATACAACAATACAGTGTTAAAGATAATGAAAAGTTAATGCATGTGTATACACCTGGTACGTCATATCGAATGGATGGAAGGGTCAGTAAAGAACCCGGTAACGCTGGGAAGAATGCGCCGAATGGAGTGATATTTGATTTCTTTTTAAAGGATAAGCCTAAGTCAGCGGATGAAGGTAAATCGATTGCCGATGTTGAGTCATCAGAAGTGGCTAAAACGGAAAAACAAAAAGCAAATGAAGACGCATTGCCATTAAGTCTAACTATCTATGATTCTGCGGGTAAGATGATCAAATCATTCTCTTCAGCCAGTACTGAAAAAGGTAAGGAGATGACACTGACCGAAGGATACAATCGATTCGTTTGGGGTCTTGAGCATGAAGCAGCTAAAGATTTTGAAGGAATGATTGTTTGGGCCGGAAATGTATCAGGTGCAAAAGCAATTCCAGGTGAATATACGGCCGAATTTAAACTCGGCGAACAAACAGAAAAAGTTGCGTTCAAGATTGAAAAAGACCCTCGCACCACAGCATCACAAAGCGAGTTAAAGGCACAATTGGATTTCGTTTTAAGTACTACAGATAAGATTACTCAAGTCACACAAAGTGTTAAAGAAATCAGAGCGTATTATCAACAAATTGAACAAGTTACGGCAGCTCTAGATAGTGAAAACGACAATGAGAATCTGCTGATAAATGCGGGTAAATCATTAAAGAAAAATTTGGCTGAAGTTGAAGAGGCTTTGTATCAAACTAAAAATCAAAGCAGTCAAGATCCACTTAACTTTCCGGGCAGGTTACTGAATTCTCTTATGGGGTTAAAATCACAGGTGGGAGTGGGTGATTATCCACCTACCGATCAGGCGGTGCTTCTCAAAAATGAAGTATTTAAAAAAATAGATTTTCAATTAGAAAAGCTCTCCGCAATAAAGAATAATGAAGTAAGTGCTTTTAATCAAATGGTTGGGCAAAGCCAGTTGCCTGCTTTAAAAGTTAACGTATCTGAAGACTAGTTATTTCGGGTCCGGCATTTTTTAAAAAAAGTGATCAGTTCTGTTTTTGTTATTAGGATTTGCATCCTCATAAAGAAGATGTAAATTACGATAACACCCATGGTGCATTTGGAGTGATTTTGATTAAAAAACATCAAAAACTATCGTCATTACCCGGCTTGACCGGGTAATCCATAGCGAAGCGGGCTCGAACGAAGTTCGAAATAGAAAAATCTAACTAAATTTAAGCTACATTTATGTTGATTAGCTCCAAATGCACCACGGGTGATAACTTCATCTTTAATGATGTCATGAATTATTTGAATGAATGCTTTTCAGTGCAATTTAAAATAACTTGCCGCTGCTTAAAAGGCTGGTTTTTATATTGACTGTTGTAACTCTGACGATTGGATTTGAAAGGTGTATTAGCAAGGGTTAAACTTTGATTGTTTTTTTTAGTATATTTGTTATTTTATAGTGGCTTGTTAATTTGTCTTTATTGTTCAATCTGGTTGTATGATTAATAAAGCTAAAATAGATAGAATAATCCTTAAGATATTGAAATAGAAGATTTATATTTGTTAGTCAATTGTGTGTGTTTTAGGCTGGAAAGTATTGTTTTCTAAAGAGTTCAGCGAAAAAATGTACATTTATTATTTTTATTCAAAAACAATAAAATAAATTTCTGAGCTAGGTGTATCAAATGAAAAGAGTGGAGGACAAAACTAGGGATATTTTCAAATTTCAAATCCATGAAAAAGTATAAGTATCGGGGAGGACAGAACATAGAAAAAATTCTTATGTCCTGAGCTAGGTTATCAAATGAAAAGTGTGGAGGACAAA
>CALLLZ010000185.1 GCA_938008005.1 uncultured Marinicella sp.
GAGCGTTTTCACAGTGCCTTAACGAAAAATTAACATTTTACCGGCTTTTATTTAAATCCTTTATCATAGCAGCTAAAAACCTGGCAGCTTCACCACCTGTAACAGCTCTGTGATCGAATGTTAATGATAAGGGAATGATCCTATGAGCTTCCATCCCACCTAAAACAGGCACGACATCATGTCTGAGTTTTCCGGCCGCAATAATTGAAACACATGGTGGTGTAATCACTGGTGTGGCATAGCGTCCAGCGTAAACGCCAAAATTAGATAACATGATGGTGTAATCTTTCATGTCTTCAGGTGGTATGCTTCGTGTTTTAACTTGATTTTTGATGTTATTCATCGCACCACGTACTTGCTCAGGTGATAGACTGTCACAATTACGCATAGTGGGTACAAATAATCCATCCTCCGTATCAACAGCAATCCCCACATCAATATGGCTGATTAACCTTCTTGATAATTTGTCGCCATCAAACCATGCATTCAAAGTTGGTTCAGCCGCTGCAGCAACCACCAATGAGCGAATTAAACGTACAGTGATGTCTTCACCTGCTTGCCAATTGTTGATATCAGCATCATCCATAATAGTTGTGGGTACCACATTGGCATGCGCGTTTTGCATCACTCTGGCCATGGTTCTTCGTGAACCCTTCACTTGTTGCCATTGATCATCAGCCACCACTTGAGTTGTCGTGGGAACCTTTTGTTTTGGTGCTGATGTTTGTGGCACGATTTTGGCAGGTGCTTTAGCAAACTGAGTTTTGGCTGTCGGTGTAGATGATGGTGTCTTTTTACTTGGGTTGGCTGCGGCTGCTTTTACATCAGAAGGTCTGATGACTCCGCCAGCACCTGTGGCTTCAACTGTGCTTAAGTCAACTTTCAACTTTTTAGCTAAGGCTCGAACGGCAGGGGCTGCTTTTTTACCACCAAAATCGGTCATACTATCAAGTACTGCATCAGAAGACTCCATTTGACCAACTACTGTTCCAATGGCTTCTTTGGCCGCTGGTTCTTCAGCATTGTCATCATCTAAGTCTTTCAACACTTCTTCAGCTTCGGCGCGTAATTTTGCCGCAGAGTCATCACTTGATGTGGTGGCAGTGTTCGCTGAAGTATTGGCATTATCGCCTGTATTGAATTCAATCAATGGTGAATCCGTATCAATGACATCGCCAGGTTCACCGTATAATTTGCTGACTACGCCATCCATTGGAACGGGAACATCGACCACTGCTTTAGCAGTTTCCATTGAGACCATGGGTTGGTCAACTTCTACTTTATCACCCACTTTTACGTGCCACTCAACAATCTCTGCATCAGGTAAACCTTCACCCAAATCTGGTAATTTGAAAATGCTCATGAAACCTCCATCACTTGATTCACTTTATCTAAAATTCTATCCACGCTTGGCATGTATTTTTTCTCCAGCTTGAACAATGGCATGATCGTATCATAGCCAGTAACTCGTTTAACAGGTGCGTTGAGGTTATATAAACCTTGGTCAGCCAAGTTAGCAGCTATTTCTGATGACACAGAGCAGTGTTTGGGTGCTTCTTGAATAATTACACACCGGCCGGTTTTAGCTACCGATTCATGAATTGTATCCATATCCAATGGGCTGATTGTAGCCACATCAATGATTTCTGCAGAAATACCTTGCTCAGCCAATGCATCAGCTGCTTCGACGGTTTCTTTCATCATTGCACCCCATGTGACTAAAGTAACATCGCTGCCTTCCCTGATTACAAAACACATATCCAGTGGATATTCTTCACCATCATTTTCAACTTCTTCTTTATTAAGGTGATAAACACGTTTGGGTTCAAAAAACAACACTGGATCTGGACTTCGGATGGCAGCCAATAAAAGCCCATAAGCACGTGAGGGAGATGATGGGATGACAACTTTAATACCAGGTGTATGTGCAAACATAGATTCTATGCTCTCTGAGTGATGCTCAGGCGCATGGATGCCACCTCCATAGGGTGCGCGAATAACTAATGGGCAAGTTAACCTGCCTCTGGTTCGGTTGCGCATGCGTGCGGCATGACAAACAATGTGTTCAAACATTGGGAAAATGAAACCCATGAATTGCGCTTCAGCGATTGGTTTCATGCCTTGGGTAGCCAAGCCGATCGTCATGCCAGCAATCATAGCTTCAGCTAAGGGTGTATCAATGACCCGATCCTCGCCAAATTTCTGTGCCAGCCCTGCAGTGGCTCTAAATACGCCTCCATTGATGCCCACATCTTCCCCTAAAACCACCACACTTTTGTCGTGCTCTAGTTCATGTGACATGGCCATTGTAACCGCTTCTACCATTGTAACTTTAGCCATTAGACTTCTCCTCAATAGATTGTGCATAAACTTTTTGTTCAGCCAGATCATGTGGAAGCTCTTCATACATATGATCAAACATATCAGCTACAGTTAATTTTGATGCACTCTGGTACTCTTCGACTGCCGCATCCACATCCACTTTACAAGTACTTAATAATTGGTTTTCTAATTGCTCATTCCATTGGCCTTGGTTGGTTAAATATTTACGCATGCGTTTGATAGGTTCAAATTGTTTGGCATTTTCTACCTCGTCATCTGGACGGTATCTGGAGGCATCATCTGCAGTGGTGTGATCACTAAGGCGGTAAGTGATGGCTTCAATCACAGAGGCTCCTTTACCTTCATATGCTCTTTTCAAAGCGGCTTTCACTGCAGTATAAACAGCAATGTAATCATTGCCATCGACTTGTATTGAAGGTAAGCCACCAGCGACACCTTTTTGTGCCAGGGTTCTGCCTTGGCTTTGTTTTTTACGTGGTACAGAAATGGCCCATTGATTATTAACTATCATCAACACCATGGGTAATTTAAACGCACTGGCTGCATTGATGGCTTCTAAAAAGTCACCTTTGGAGCTACCACCGTCACCTACCACTGAAACAGCTGCGCGTTTTTCTCCACGCAGTTTAAATGCCAAAGCAGCACCTGCCGCATGGGTACATTGAGTGGCAATGGGTACACACCAAGGGAAATCATGTTGAGGGCCTGAAAAATCGCTGCCTCTCTCATCACCACCCCAATAGAGCAATACTTCAGATAACTTAACTCCGCGGTAAAATTGGGCGCCGTATTCACGGTACATTGGAGCAAATACATCGGCTTCAGCCATTGCTGCGCCGATACCTATATGGACCGCTTCATGTCCTAAACAGGAAGCGTAAGTGCCTAATTTGCCG
The DNA here is from genome assembly GCA_938008005.1 of uncultured Marinicella sp. GTDB lineage: Bacteria > Pseudomonadota > Gammaproteobacteria > Xanthomonadales > Marinicellaceae > Marinicella. The sequence continues at coordinate 3,240 of CALLLZ010000185.1, forward strand.
GTACGTTGTAAAGCCACTGCTTTGGCATCAAAAGTCCGAGTTAATACCATTAACTCATATATGGATTTTAAATGCTCGAAATCTGTGGCTACTGTGGGTTTTTTGTCACCTACCAAATCACCATTTGGTGTGAGGTACTGCAAATAATCGATATTAAATGATGCGACTGTGGTCAATTTCACTCTCCGAAAATGTGGTGTTCTGATGTGCATCCAAAATGAAATAAGTATGTTTCTCAAGTCAGGGTTTTGATCTGACTGAGTTATCTGAATCAATGGTCACACGTTGGATGGAGTCACAGATCACTGGTTATTCAGTTTAAATATATTGAATAACTGCGCCATGTCTTGCCATCTTCTTTATAATGCCTAAAAACTGGAACCAGAATTTGCGCCAGCAAAGCGGGCTGTATTATATAGGAATGTGACTTTTTATTAAATGCTGACACGAACATATATTCAGAATTTTTATTAATAATCGAATGCTTTAATTAATTTTGGTTTGTATTTCTAATTTTTAGGTTAAATAAATGAAAGAAAAGAAAAACCTTCGTCCATTAGAAGAGGGTATTAAATTAGATGTATCTGAGAGAAGTAACTATGGTGGATATTTATGCCTAGATACTTTGTTCGCTGCACAAAAGCCGTTGAGTGATCCACAACATCATGATGAAATGTTGTTCATTATTCAGCACCAAACTTCTGAGCTGTGGATGAAACTCATCATTCATGAATTAAACGAAGCCATAAGATGTGTACAAATCAAACGCTTAGGTAGGGCATCTAAAACCTTAGCCCGGGTTAAGCAAATCCAAAAGCAGTTATACGAACAATGGGCAGTTCTAGAAACTCTGACACCCTCCGAATATACACAGTTCAGGCATGTATTGGGTAATGCATCTGGTTTTCAATCGGTACATTATCGTCAGGTTGAATTTTTGCTTGGCAATAAAAATAAAAAGCTGATCAAAGTTTTTCCAGAAGGCTCTGAATCAAGGGGGGTATTGGAAAAAGTTTTAGAATCCCCCAGTATTTATGATGTGTTTATTAAACATCTATTTAACGAAGGTTACAGTGTTCCTGAATCTTTGGTGAATCGAGACTTACGAAAACCACATGTTTTTAATCAAGAGTTAATGGAAGTTTTGGTGGTTATTTATAAACGACCAGATCAACATTGGGCCATGTATGCCTTGTGTGAGCAACTGGTAGATGTTGAACAATCTTTTCAACAATGGCGTTTCAGACACATGAAAACTGTTGAACGCATTATTGGCTTTAAGCAAGGTACCGGTGGTTCTTCAGGTGTGGGCTTTTTGCAAAAAGCCTTGGAGTTAACTTTTTTTCCAGAGTTGTTGAGATTAAGGACTGAGTTGTGATTGGTGTTTAATGTTGCTGCGTATCCAAATGAAATTTGTTGGTGGAATAAGTTTACACTTGTATTCTGCCGGAGAGAATTATGCCCCATTGTTTAATTGAACATGCTGAATCAATAGATGGTGCTCTTTTACTTCCTTGTGTATTTGCTGGTGCATTGAGTTCTGGTTTGTTTGAAAAAGGTGGTGGTGATATAAAAGTAAGGTCAATTCCCTTTGATTGCTATTTATCAGGAAATCAAGGTTCGGATTTTGTCCATGTGGTTTTAAAAGTATTATCAGGGCGTAGTTTGAAAGATAAACAAAAACTATCTAACTTGGTAATGAATCATCTAGAGACGCTGAGTTTGAAAAATTGTTCAATCACAGTCGAGGTGATTGATATTGAGAAAATCACTTATGCTAAAGTGGTTAATAAATGATAAAACCATCGGTTTCAATTAAAGGCCCTTATACAGAAAAAGATTTAAAAACTTTATCAAAATACAGTCAAATTGATTCTCTTAACTGTACTGAGCAAGAATTGGTAACTGCTGGGGTTGCCCGTGGGTTTGCGAGATTAAAGGCGGTAAAAAAACTATGGATATGGAGCTCAGTCACAAGGACGGCCATGCGTGACATCATAAGAATACCTAAGTTAGAAGTACTTGATATATTAGAAATCAAATATCCTGGCCAATTGATGTATTTTGAGGAAGCAGTTAATTTAAAGGAGTTCAGGTGCAATAACTATATGTCTGAAAGAGATTTATATGAAATTTCTAACCTGTCAAACTTAATTGAACTTGGAGCACAAGGAGTGGAAATTAGTCCAAAGTCTCTCGAAGCGGTTCTGTCGATGCCCAAATTAAGTCGTTTGGACTTAGAAGGTTCTGAGTTTAATGATGATCTTGCAGCCATTATGGCTCAATCGAAGCAAATATTAAATTTAGAAATTGGTTCGTCAAATTTAACTGGCAAAGGACTTAAGTCGATTGCAAAAATGACTCAATTAAAATCTCTTGATATATGGGCAAACCCTATCAATGAGTCTGATCTGATCCATTTGATCAGACTTGAAAACTTGGAGTACTTGAGCTTGGGCGGTTATGAAGGGCAAACCAAGTTGACATACCAAGGAATTAACCTTATTCTCAATGAAATGCATCATTTAAAAAGACTTCGGCTTGATGGAGTTGATTTGACAGATGGTGAAACTTCAGAATTGAATGATAGGTATGAATATTATAGAAATTGATTTTTTACCTAATTAAAAAGTGACAATAATCTATTTATATTTCAAGATGTTCTTATGAATGATGGTCATACACAGCAAATAATTAAAATTATTTTCACTCGATTAGAGTAGTGGTGATTTTGATGTGTTTATAAATTTATTGAAACCGCCCAAAGAGGCGGTTTTTTTTATTTCTGCCTCAAGGGTTGAATTTAATCTATGGAGGTTATATGAAAAAAATAATGGTGTTTGGTAAACCGGGAAGTGGGAAGTCAACTTTGAGCAAAGCCTTGGCTGAATCTATTGGGGTTAACCTCTATCAATTGGACTCAATTGAATTCAAAAAAAACGGGAATAAAGTAGATCGTGTGTTATATGATGAGAAACACGACGGTATACTTTCCTTAGATAGTTGGATTATTGATGGTTTTGGTCCTATCGATTCGTTTTATCAACGATTGAGCTTAGCTGATACCTTGATCTATATAGAGTTGCCTTACATTATCAGTTATTGGTTGGTAACAAAGCGGTTTTTAAAAGGGCTTTTTGCTAAACCACTGGGTTGGCCTGACGGCAGTTCTGTTTTGAAAGGAACCCTTGAAAGTTATAAAGTACTTAAGCTATGCCCACAGTTTTGGAATGATGACTTTATGCGGAAACTAGAAAAAATATCCAGCAATAAAACATTACATGTTATT
>CALLLZ010000186.1 GCA_938008005.1 uncultured Marinicella sp.
TACATCTCGTTTGAACAAAGCCCAAAATTGCATCAGTCTTCATTCGCCTCGTTTTCAAAATAGTCGTGATCAAATGAATCGATTCCATTAGGTTCTATCAAAGTGATGTGGTGATGTGCCAATTGGTGAATTTTTTCATTGTCATGTGCACTTAATAGCACCACTCCACCCTGTTTTAGTTGGTTTTTGATGATTTGATACAGCCATTCACAACCAGCTTTGTCTAAATTAACAAAAGGTTCATCAAGTAGCCAAAAAGTTTTATTCAACAGCATTAAACGACTTAAAGCCAAGCGCTTTTTCTGTCCAGCAGACAAATCACTGGCTAGATGATAATCATAACCTGCCAATCCTGCATTGGATAATATGTTTTCGATATCTGATTCAGTGATTGTGCTTTGATTAATATGAGCGATAAACTGTAAATTTTCGATACAAGTCAGGTTGCCTTGATTACCCAGTTTATGGCCTAAATAGTGGCTATTTGCCAACCAGTTACAGGTTGAAGCTGAACCATTTAACAAGCGTTCACCGGTTGAGAGACGGCTTAAACCCGCCAATGCTTGGAGAAGTGTGGTTTTACCCGAACCATTGGCACCAGCTATCACAGCCAATTCACCCTCACAAAGCGACATGCTGACTGGTTCGAATAACCATTCACCTGATCGTTTACAACAGGCTTGTTTGATTTGTAATGATGACGTGGTCAAAAGTATGAAATATGGATAGTTTTTGAATTTGTGATTTTAGATTCTGGAGCCCTAAAAGTAAAGAAAACAAGGCTTGTACTGTGTCGAATAAACCGTTTGTATTAACATGTTTGCTCTTCATTGCCAGAATCTTGTATTTTGATGTGTGATTTTATACCGTTGGTGCAATTAAATGCCCCGTTAGTCTGAAAACCCTGGTTTATCCCTTTGATACCAACAACTCTTGCTCTGTTATAGGCTATAGTGTTGCCCAAAAATAATAACGTATTATATTTATACAGAAAGGGCGACATGAAAAATTCAATGCTAGATCAAATTAACGATCCTGGAAATACAGAACAACAAAAAAATCACCTCAGGGCTAACATCAAATCACTGCAACGAGAGTTGATAAAAGCTTCGTTCAAACAATCGAGTTCACCAGATGCGTATTCTAAGCTTTTACAAGATATCAATGTTGAAAGGGCTAAATTGAAACAGCTTAAATAAAATATGAATCGACTATCAATAATTGTCGACATATCAATAAACTAAAAGTAAAGGTGATTTAATGTTCACCAAGGGTAAAAAAATGTATTAAAGCCAATTATCTAACTTTCATTCAATAAACACTAAAGTAAAAATGACTCTTTGGGGTTACAGTAGTTTTTTTTAATTTTAAAGTTTTGAGTAGGAGGTCTGTTGTAATGGTTAAAATATTTTATATTTTTTTGTTTCTGATGGTTTTTAATGTTGGGATGTGTCAGGTTGGAGATGATTTTGATGTAACAATACAGCCGAATGTGCCTACTGAAGATGACGATATTGTTATTGTCACGTCTTGGACCATCGCTTTTTTTGGTTGGATCAATGTTCCTGGTACAGTTACCCTTAATGGAAATTCTGTGACATTAGTGTATGGGTATACAGGTTGTAATTTAAATTGTGGTTCTCCACCACCACCGCCGGGAGGTGTGTTCAGTATTTCAGCGGGTCAGTTGTCAGCAGGTGATTATGACTTAGCAGTGTCATTTGTCGATGAATTTGGAAACGTTATTGAAGTTAATCCGATTAGTTTTACAGTCGGTAGAGGTGTTCAGTCGGTGCCTACACTCAGTCACTATTCAATATTTGTGTTAGTCGTGTTATTTTTAATATTGTACCGAATGAATAAAAAACATGTTCGAGCACAAACTTTCTACAGAAATATTTGAATTGATTTGCGCTACTGACCAACGTGATTTAGTGTAGTTCAACTCATCTTATTTGTGGAAGTAATGCCATGGATTCGTTCGCTGCTATACCAAAATAAGATGTTGTTGAGGTAATCGCTAGGGCTTTCTTAGGCTTCAGGCAACACCCAGTCTGGCCTTGGAAAGTGACAGGTATAGCCATTGGGAATTCTTTCTAAATAGTCTTGATGTTCAGGTTCTGCTTCCCAGAAATCACTGGCTGCACTGACTTTTGTAACTGCTGGTGCTGGCCACAATCCGGAAGCATCAACATCTTTTATGGTTTTTAGCGCGGTTTCTTTTTGTGCTTCACTGGTATAGAAAATTTCTGAACGGTAAGACTCGCCTAAGTCGTTCCCTTGGCGATCTACAGTACTTGGATCGTGAATTTGAAAAAAATAAGCCAGTATATCTCTGTAACTGATCACGGTATTGTCAAAAGTGATTTCGATGGACTCTGCATGTGAGCCATGGTTTTTATAGGTTGCATTCTCAACATCTCCGCCGGTATAGCCAACCCTGGTTTCGATTACACCTTTTAATTTTCTAATCAGGTCTTGCATACCCCAAAAACAACCTCCTGCTAATACCGCTCGTTCTTTATTCATTGGTTTGTTCTCTATTTGTTCAAATCACTGTATCAATATAGTGATTGGTTTTTTGATTTAAAGTAAAACAACAATTATATGGGGTAAATGTTGTTCAACAAATGATCTTTTTAAACTAATGTTATACAAAATAGGTATTAGTTTTTCTTATTTTTAATAACAAGAGCAGTGAATTCTGGTTTTTTAAAGTATATTTATATTATCAGAGATCTTTGTTCGATTCGTGGATAAAGTTAAACCAAAAGTAGGGCTCTTAAAACAAGCTTAAAAATCACCCGATCTACGTTTGAAAACTAGCTAATAGCCAGCTTTTGTGATTGAATATATTTGATTTCTAAGTAACGATTTAAGGAGTATTCATGCCACATTTCGTAGTCGACTGTTCAAAAAATATTTTGTCGATTCACAGTGAACAGACAATTAATGAATCCATTCATAAAGTTGCTGTTTCAACAGGTTTATTTGAGGAAGGCGATATTAAGGTTAGGGTGAACCCATTTGAAACATATATTGTAGGAAATAAGCGAGATGATTTTATTCATGTTTTTACCAATATAATGGAAGGTCGAACAACTGAAGAGAAAGCAAATCTTTCAAAGCTTGTTGTCAAAAAACTGACAGCAATGTTTCCTTTGGTTCCCAATGTTGCGATGAACGTTAGAGATTTTGAGAAGAAGACTTATTTTAATAAAGACATGCTTAAGTGAAGGTTATATGTACTCATGAATTTCAGACCATACCAAACAACAGATAAAGCCAGTACCCTCAATTTGATTTTGAGTATTCAACAAGATGAATTTAGGGTGGCTATTACCGCTGAAGATCAACCTGATTTACATAATATTTCTGATTTTTATCAATCTGGAACAGGTAACTTTTGGGTGGCCACCCATGATGAAAAGGTCATTGGTACCATCGCTTTGCTCGATATAGGTCATCAACAAGTGGCATTACGCAAAATGTTTGTGGCAAAGGCATTCAGAGGCTCTGGTCATAATCAAAAGAGTGTAGGTCAAAACAAAGGTGTCGCACAGTCATTACTGGACCAGTGTCATCAGTGGGCTGCAGATCAAGGGGTTACTGACATTTACTTGGGCACCATTGATATCTACCGTGCTGCGATGAGGTTTTATGAAAAAAATGGTTATCGACAAATAAATAAATCAGCCTTGCCTATAAAATTTCCTTTGATTGCAGTAGATAATGTCTTTTACCACCGACCAATGTAGATGATTATGACACATACTTTATATTGTTTCAGTTCGCTATTTAAAACCATGCACTTTTAGTGCAAAGCTTTTAGCTGCTACACATTTATCTTTAAAGTGTTTAAGAATATTTGGCCCACTTTAGGGTTGTTGACTTTAGTCAACAGGTTTTAGAATCATTAATTTGACAGGTTGGCTGAAGCCAACTATCCATTGAAAATAAAATAATGTCTATTTTAATACCATGGTGTCAAATAAAAACACAGGAAATATTGTTTTGAAGTTAAGGACTTTAGTCCGCAAAACAACCTATGGACTTTCAGTCCATAGTCGTTGAGTTTAAATATTTGGCGTGATAAGCGATGTGATCTGCGATAAAACTGCTGATGAAGTAATAACTGTGATCATACCCTTCTTGCATACGCAGGGTCAGTGGGTGGTTGTTGGCATCGCAGGCTGCTTGAAGCAATTCAGGTTTTAAATATTCGGTTAAAAACTCATCATCTGTACCTTGGTCAACGAACAAGGGAGTCTTGCTTTCAGTTGATTTGACCAATTCTACAGTGTCATATTGTTGCCATTGACTGTGGTCATCACCTAAATATCCAGTGAATGCTTTAATACCCCAAGGGTTTTGGGTAGGAGCCACAATCGGTGAAAAGGCACTGACAGAGCGGTATATTTCCGGATTTCTTAGTGCGATGGTCAAAGCGCCATGACCGCCCATTGAATGACCAAATATGGATTGTTGACTTGCTTCAATTGGAAAGTTTTGAATGATGATTTGAGGTAGTTCATTAACCACATAATCATACATGTTGTAATTTTTTGCCCATGGTTCAGAAGTGGCATTGAGGTAAAAGCCTGCGCCTGACCCAAAATCATAACTGTCATCTTCACCATTAATACCTAAGTTTCGAGGGCTGGTGTCCATTGTTACCAATGCGATACCGTGTTCTGCGGCATATTGTTGAGCACCTGATTTGATCATGAAATTTTCTTCGGTACAAGTCAAACCTGAAAGGAAGTAGAGAACAGGTACTTTTTCTGACGCAGCTTGAGGTGGTAAGTAGACTGCAAATCCCATATCGCATTGATTCACTATAGATTGATGCTGGTGGAATGAAAGTTCACCACCGTGGATTTTGTTTTTACTTTTAAGTTCTATTTGTATTGTGTTCATAACAGGTGATTGTTGAAAAAAAGTTGTTGGTAAAAAAATGCTTTTTCTTGTTGGTAATGGTTTTGCTGTTCTGGGTATTTATGATGAAGTTCGGCTTTCAAAGCATTTAATTCTTCAACTAAATTTTCATTGCTTCGCATGATCTGAACAAATTCCATATGTTTTTCAATGTTTGGGTTGGCTGATTCAAAGATGTGTAAATGCGTTTTTCTGACTGGTTTGGAAAAATAAGCTCTGCCTGGAATGCCATAAGTACCTCTGTTCTCGAAACCTAAAGCTGTTAATTTATGGGCTTTGAAATTTACCGTCGATAACTTGGGTACAACACCTAAAATATCGATACAATCTTTGGCCAATAGTCCAGGTACAGCCGTTGAGCCTATATGGTGAAGTTCAATTTCTGCGTCATAAACAGCCATGATTGCTTTACTTTCTTGTTCAAATTCGAGAGTCCATTGTGGGTTGTGTGGAAAAAGATACATCTTATGAACACTGATTAATTAAATGTAATCACACTGCGTATACCATCACCGGCGTGCATTAAGTCGAAGGCTCTGTTGATGTCATCCAAGGGCATGACATGCGAAACGAATTCATCAACTTTCAAATCACCTGCCATGTATTGATCCACCATACCTGGTAATTGGCTGCGGCCTTTTACGCCTCCAAATGCAGTTCCACGCCACACTCGCCCCGTAACTAATTGGAAGGGGCGGGTTGCTATTTCTTGTCCAGCACCAGCGACACCAATGACCACTGACTCACCCCAACCTTTATGGCAGCATTCTAAAGCAGAACGCATCAACTCAACGTTACCGACACATTCGAAGGAATAGTCCACGCCACCATCGGTTAAGTCAACCAACACATCCTGAATCGGTTGATCATAGTCTTTAGGATTAACAAATTCAGTGGCGCCCATTTGTTTGGCAAATTCGAATTTTTCTGGGTTGATGTCAACGCCAATGATGCGACTGGCGCCAGCTAACACAGCACCTTGAATTACACCACAACCGATACCGCCTAGACCAAAAACAGCCACGGTTGAGCCAGGTTCTACTTTGGCTGTATTTTGAACGGCACCCACACCAGTTGTGATGCCACAACCCAATAAACAAACTTTATCCAACGGTGCTTGTTTGTTGATTTTGGCCAAAGCGATTTCAGGTACAACAGCATATTCAGCGAAAGTCGATGTACCCATATAATGATAAATGGGTTGACCTTTCATTGATAAGCGTGAACTGCCATCAGGCATTAAACCTTGGCCTTGAGTGGCCCTGATGGCTTGACATAAATTAGTTTTACCAGAATTGCAAAAGTTACATTCCCCACATTCTGGTGTATACAAAGGTATCACATGATCATCCACAGCAACCGATGTGACTCCAGCACCCAATTCAACAACCACAGCGCCGCCTTCATGACCCAGCACTGAAGGAAAAATGCCTTCAGGGTCATCCCCTGACAAGGTATATGCATCGGTATGACAAACACCAGTAGCCACCATCTTGATTAATACTTCACCTGCTTTAGGCCCTGCTATATCTATGGTTTCAATGGCCAAAGGTTGACCAGCTTCCCAAGCCACTGCTGCACGAATTTTCATTGTTGTTAATAAGGTTTTAAGAAGTTGATTATCATATCATAAGCATGGGAAATCTCTGCATTAGTCCTGAATAATTTGAAATCAACAGTAAGGCTCCTAAAGCAAATTTTAAATAAAGCGGTTACACAATTTTAACAAAAAAAGTGTATAGTTATTTTCGTAAGTTTTAGAGATCTCAAAGAGGAGTAATAAAATATGAATAAGTCGATATGTAAAATATATATTGTTCTGGGGTTACTAGTGAATTTTTCTGCACAGGCAGAAAATACGGATAAAATTATTGTGGTTCAAGGTGTGGGCGAAGTAACCATTGATAATACAGAAGGAAAGATTCATGCCAGTGTCACGACCAGAAATTTGGATGCCGACCAAGCATTAACCAACAACAACAATGTCATCAATAATATTGTCAGCGAACTTAATGGCGTTGGTGTGACTGGGGATGACATCACCACGACTCAATTCAATTTTCACCCTGAGTATAACTGGAATAATGGGCAAAATAATTTCGTGGGTTACACTGTGACCAATGGGATTAAAATTAAAGTGAGTGAAATTTCTACGGTAGGTTCGGTTCTCAATTTACTGGTTGATGCGGGCGCTACCCGAATTAATTCTGTTAGTTTTGGTTCATCTTCACTCAGTGAAGTAAGAAAACTGGCATTGGTCAGAGCAACTGATGATGCTTTGGTCAAAGCACAAATTTTGGCCAACTCGACAAATGTGCAGTTGGGTGAAGTGATTCAAATACGATTGGCTTCACAATCAACTGTTTTGAATCAATCTCGAGCGAATGGAGATGAGTCTTTTGTTGCCAATGCAACGCCAATTTCCGCAGGTAATAACACCTACCGTGAAACAGTCAAAGTGACTTATCAAATTGTGGATTGAGAATTACAACGATAAAAAAAATGTCACTTTTCTTTATTTTAGGGCAATTTCGAAGTTGCCCTTTTTTATAAGCTGGTTTTCAACATTCAATGATGTTAACTGCCAAACCACCGCGTGATGTTTCTTTGTAATGTTCTTTCATGTCATCGCCGGTTTCTTTCATGGTTTTGATTACTTTATCCAAAGATACTGTGTGTGTACCGTCATTCCTGTCAGCCATGCGAACGGCGTTGATGGATTTAATTGAGCCCATGGCATTTCGTTCAATGCAAGGGATTTGTACCAAACCACCAATGGGGTCACAAGTTAAACCCAAATTGTGTTCCATGGCAATCTCGGCAGCATTCTCAATTTCATCTGGACTCAGTTTTAATGCAGCGGCTAAACCAGCTGCGGCCATAGAGGATGCCACGCCAACTTCGCCTTGGCAACCCACTTCAGCACCCGAAATGGAGGCTTTGGTTTTATATAAAATTCCTACAGCAGCTGCAGTCAATAAAAAATCACGGATGCCTTGTTGATTGCTATCAGGTACAAATTCTTTATAGTAATGCAGCACAGCTGGAATGATACCCGCTGCGCCATTGGTTGGTGCAGTAACCACTCGGCCACCAGCCGCATTTTCTTCACTGACGGCTAATGCGTACATGTTTATCCAATCAAGAACTGTCAATGGGTCAGCCAAATCTTTCTCAGATTTTAAATCTAAATCACGATAAATCTTCGGTGCACGACGTGCCACTTTCAAACCACCAGGTAATACACCATCGGCTTTAACACCTCTTTGAACACAGGATTCCATGGCTTGCCAAATTTGATCTAATTGTTGTTCTATGTCAGTTTGGCTACGCCAAGTAAGCTCATTGGCATACATGATCTGAGCAATGGTCATGTTATTTTTGTTACAAGATTCAATCAACTCATCACCTGAAGTGAATGGATACGGCAGGTCTGAGTCATCTTCCATGATGTGCTCTTTGGCCATGTGGCTGTGAGCTAAAATAAAGCCACCACCTACAGAATAATAAGCTTTGCGCAGCAGTTCATTGCCTTCTTCATCTAATGCAGTGAATTGCATGCCATTTGAATGTAAGGGTAATTTTTTTCGTTTGTGCCAAACCAAGTGTTTTTTTATTTTAAATTGCAAAGTGATGCTTTCATTGGCTTGTATTTTTTGTTCACTTTCAACTTGTTCAAGCAGTCCAGGAATGCGATCTGGATCAACAGTGTCAGGTTCTTCACCCAATAAGCCTAGTATAATGGCTTTGTCTGTTCCGTGCCCTCGGCCGGTATGACTTAAAGAGCCATAAAGTTCTGTTTTAATGCTGTTGATGCGGCTTTGTAAGTTATGTGACATCACTTGTGCAATGAACATATTGGCCGCTCGCATTGGGCCAACTGTGTGTGAACTGGAAGGACCAATTCCAATTTTAAAGAGATCAAAAACGCTGACTGCCATGATAAACTAAGGCCATGAAAAAACTTAAATTATAC
>CALLLZ010000187.1 GCA_938008005.1 uncultured Marinicella sp.
CCACGCGTATTTTCACCTGTTGCCGGATCATTACAATTAACATTATCTATTCTTCTGAAACCAGATGCGATGGTTTGAGCTGCCCCTGACTCTATACGTTCAAAATAAAAAGATATATCCTGATTAGAAGATATGATTGAACTGGTTACAAAACGAGGCCTCTTAACACCATTGATCTTAAGTTTGGGATCAAAATAACTACTGATTTCATGATTCAAAATAACAGGCGTCACATTTCTAAATCCTTCAGCATTATTATTGGCATTATTAGCGATGGCTTGTAAACTAGCCATCGCCTGTGATGCCAGAACACTCTCCGTGTGATTAATTGGCTGCTCCCAACACATGTTTTCATAATATTGCTCATCGATATTGACAATTTCTTCAATGTTGGTATTTGGAGGAGAATAAACTCTTTTAGTGATAGCCGCTCCACTGACTGGGTATGCTTGCCCATCTGGCCCAGTAATGACTTGTGGGTAGATGTGGTGAAAATAGTTCTTACCTGATGTGGGTTGAATGATGACATCGCTGTGTTGAAAACCCGCAGGAAATTGGTAGCTCGGTAAGCCCTCAACCAACCTGACATTTTTATAATAAACGCTTTGATTAACTTGACTACCATCATCATCACCAGCAAAAAGTAATTTATCAATATAATGTGTACGAAAGTTCGATACAGCTGACCACAATGGAATGGTATACCTTTGCCACTTAGTTCCTGAGTAATTGTGATAATCTTGATTAAATGATGTTTGAGTACCATGGACTTGAAAAAAATGGTCCCCATGAAAATAAGTAGGACCTGGGTTATTTTGCATGATCAAACCCACACCATTGATTTCAGCTTCATCACCATTGGATAAAAACTCAAATTCCAAATAAGTGTTTGGAGTAACCCGATACAGTTCTTTTAAATCAACTGACTTCCAAGAGTTACCCGTCAAACGCAAGCGATTACCAAGGCTACTTACTTCATAAGCCTGCGTATCAACATCAAAGTTACCTGGTACGTGACCTGACAGTTGGTGTTTTTTAAAGAAAGGCGAAGTGTCAGTTAGGTTGACAACATTCTTAATCAATATATTCTGACTGTTAGATGGGTTTGTGCATTGATTGGCATTGGCTTGATTAATAACCATAACAGCTATCAACATCATTATTTTTATATATTTCATTGGTATATCCTAATTGTATAAATCTAACTTCTATTATCCTTGTTTCATTCTCAAAAAATGAGAGTCTATAAGTTAATACTCGTAAAATAGAATCAAACCTTGTCAAAAATATTTTTTTTTGCAAAAAAAATTAATCTGACCTTTATGATCAACTGTAATTATCACCACTGATCCTCGCAGTAACTACCAAGATTATTGTTTTCCAACCGCTAATTTTTTAGTGCCAGGTACCCAGTCGCTTGTGGTGCTATACGCAAAAACAGACCAACATGAAGAACTGAAAGACCCCCTCAAAAAGATAGAACAACAAGATATATCTGAATTATTTTTTATTGGTTACACCATAAGGCACATGGCCGGTGGCAGTGTGTTCTGATGCAGTTTTAACATAGGTCAACTGATCTTCAAAGAAAATATCAGCTTTAAATGACTGTAGAAATTTAGATTTATCCTGACCTCCCAGAAACAAGGCTTCATCAATGCGAATTCCCCAACCACGTAAAGTTAAAATCACTCTTTTATGCGAAGGTGCGGAGCGCGCAGTCACCAAGGCTGTTCTGATTGGAGATTGCCCAGGTGGAAACATGTTCTGCAAATCATGCAGCTTTTTCAGAAAGGCACTGAATGGCCCAGGGCTCAATGGTTTATTGCGTAATTTATGTTCATTGTGGCGAAATGCTTCCAAACCACCTGTTTGATAAACTTGTTCAGATTCATCAGAAAACAGCACTGCATCTCCATCGAATGCTACCCTGACCTGATCATCAGTTTGTGCTGCCGCCTTGCGTGTCATTAAATGCGCAGCCGCATAACCTGCTTCTATGGCCCTAATTACATCGGCATGATGTGCAGATAAAAACAACTCCACACCCAAAGCGGATAAATAGTCATAAGGCGAACCACCGTTACTGAATACTGCCCTAGAAATATCTAATCCATGATGCTCTATTGAATTAAAAATACGTAAACCGGTGTCGCCATTGTTGCGTGATACCAACACCACCTCAACCACAGATTCACCGGTCTTTGGGTGTTTTATGTTCAGCAATTTATTAACCAAAGGAAAAGCCACCCCTGGTTCTAATGGCTGATCTTCATGTGCCAGTTGATGGTCACGGTATGATTCAATGCCCTCATTCAAATAGATTTGATGAGAATCGTTTAAATCAAAAAGCGTTCTCGATGATATAGCTATAGTTAACATCAAGAGAATTGTTCGTTAATGATGCGATCTTCTAAATTATGTTTGGCATCATAGAGTGCTCGAATTTTAACATGCTTAGCTTGCTCAATAACCACCTCAGCCACATCACGAATTTCAGTGTTATCAGCAGTCGCTGAAACTGGCCTCTTAGGGTGGCTTTTCACCACAAAGTTGACTTCAGCATGATCAGGAATAATGGCTCCTCGCCAACGCCTAGGTCGAAAAGGGCTGATAGGTGTGAGTGCCAAAAGCTCACTACCTAGAGGAATTACTGGACCATGAGCTGATAGGTTATATGCAGTACTGCCGGCTGGAGTGGCCACCATCACACCATCACCAACCAGGGTTTCAATTTTTGACTGACCATTAATCTTTATTTCTATGTGTGCAGATTGTTTGGTTTGTCTGAGCAAAGACACTTCATTGATAGCTAAAGATTCTGATATTTGACCATCTACGCCAGTGGCACGCATCATCAATGGACGCAACACAGTCTCTTGTGCATCATTGATACGTTGTAATAGGTCATCATCACAGTAATTATTCATTAAAAACCCCACGGTACCTCGGCGTAAACCAAATACAGGAATGTCTTGATGCATATACTGATGCAAACATTGCAACATAAAACCATCCCCCCCCAGTACCACAAGCACCTCAGCATCCAATGGGCTTTGTTGACCGTAAAGCTTGATCAGTTCACCCAGTGACTGTTGGGATTTCTTTGTTTCACTGGCTAAAAAGGCTAATTTCATGGCATTATTTAATGAACCTCTGATTAAGTAGAAAAAATTTCTGATGAATTTAAAATATCCTGTTCTGTGGACTGGCTTACCGCTGTTCCCAATCTCTGCGTCCTCTATAAACTTCTACTATTGGCCAATGATTTTAAGATGGAATGACCAACTATGCAATACCCAAAATACAGCCACCAATCACCTGCCTTAAATGCTCTACTGTTGGTATATTGCAAATCGCAACACAAAAATAGGATCTCTAGGGAAGTCAAAGATGTCTAATACTTAAACCAGGCCCCTCTTAGCACTACTCATGGCAGATAGGGACTCAACGAACGAGATATTACTTGAGCACTTCCTGCAGCAGTCCGGGCCAACAACGCATACATCACAAAATCACTGCCCTCCATCTGCACCAATGAGCTGGCTTGTAAATACAATGTCTGGGTAGAAATGAGTGGCTTGATTGAGGTTTTGATTCTGTCATCCAATTTAAACTTAATAGGTTCATCTAAAAAAAAATCATTTACAGTCAAATGATCTGCCCTACCCTCTTGGTAGAGTCTCAATGCCATTTCTTTACTGATTTGGGTATGCAATGCACTGAGCATAACAGGCGGCATGGTATTAACGTTCATCCGGGTGGCACCATTTTGTACCGGCAATGCACTGACATAAGGACTCAACTGAGCATAATCATCAGCACTAAAGCCATCTAATAAACTCAGCTCTTGTACATGTTTAAAATAGCTGCTACTGGTTTGATAACTGGGAGATTTCGCCAAATAAACAAAATCTTCTGCACCGTTGGGCTCAGGGACTTGATCAACATCTATCCAGTCCACTATTTTATCTGCCAAGTTAACATCCAGCTCTAAAGCCTGCAGTAAACGCTTAAAATATAACATGTGAGGTTCCGAAACCGCGCCATTAATAACCAGGTTATTAACATTGAAACGACCATTCAGCCCCACCAAAGTACCTGAGAGTACGGCGTCTTCCACCAACATCCCTTGAATGCCTTGTTGCCATGGGTCTAAAGAGCTGTCGTGTTGATTTTCATCTTGGGTATAATCCTCACGCAAAATATCACTGGCCCATAACAACATACCTTGGCTGTAATGTTTAGCTTGATATGATTTTTGAAGGTTGCTAATTCTTGCCAATGACAACTGATTGTTATACCAAATTCCAACAGCTAAACTACTGGCAATTGCCAACATGACTAACGCCATTAACATGGCCATACCCTGGCTCTTTAATCTATGTGATATCACAACCAACCTGCTCGTTGCCATGGCACCAATTTCAACGCACTCACCTGACCGTTAACCAATTGTACCTGACAATTGACTACTTCTGGCAACTGGGCATTCTGTGCTTGACTGCCAGGCCAGACTGATTGT
>CALLLZ010000188.1 GCA_938008005.1 uncultured Marinicella sp.
TAAAAATTTAAATACCGGAGTGGTTTCGGTTCAAACTCATAATTCAGGTACTGATAACATCATCTCATCCTCCAGTGAAATATTTTTATCCAATGATGGGCGGTACTTAACCTTTGAAACCAGAGACTCATTGGTTGCCAATGATACCGACTCCAGACGGGATATTTATCGCAAGGATTTGATTACTGGAGCATTAACGTTGATCAGTGTGAACACCTCGGGTCAATCCGCTGCCAGTGATGTTTTTTTATTGAGCGTTTCCAGAAACAGTCGATATGTGACTTTTTATTCCAGAAGTAATGACATTCATGTTAATTCAACCACTTCTGATTTAAGAATAGGTTACATCAGAGATATGGACTTCAGCACCACACAGATTGTCAGCTTAGACACCAACGGAGATCCTATAGAAGGGGCCTTTGCCTCAACTGCTACAACAGACACGGGTAATGTTTATTTTTGTTCAAGGAATGGAGAGCATGTTAATAATGACAACAATGGATTCGGCGATTTATTTAAGTATTCAGCTGGTTCGGTGACACGCTTGTCTTTTGCCAGTGTGATCACCGAAGTCACTGATGACGGCTGTGATGGTTTTGGGTTAGTCAATGGTGAGAGCACGAAGATTGTGGTTGACGAAGCAGAAACATCTTTGATCTTTTACCACAGAAGTGCACAACTACACCCCATGGCCATTAATGACGGTTCATCACTTAACATTTATCAATTGAACTTTGCTGATAATTCAGTGGAGTTGTTGAGCCAAGTGAATGGAAAAGCATTTCTTTCCAATGCCTTCTTTACTGACATTGCGGTTTCCAGTGATTTTTCAACAGCAGCTTTGATTAATCTAGATCCCATTGGTTCAAGTGTGTTTAACTTCAGAACAAGGGCATATGTTTTGGATGTAGCAAGTATCAGCTACTCTAATTTAGTAGCTCCTCGTGTTTTACCCAGTACATTGAATGCCAATATATTAACAGCAAAAATGTCTGATGATCAAAATCAAATATACTTTGTCACCTCAGCCGCTAATGTATTGCCAGATATTACACCAGGACCCGGCAACCTGTTTCATTATAATCGTCTCACTGGTGTCACTAAACTCATCTCAGAAAATTATTCAGCTTTTAATAGTTTTTCGGATGATTTTGATGCATTAGATGTATCTCCTAATGGTCGATATGCGGCTTATTCTGTCTCTGATCCTCTGGGTGTGACTTTATATGACAGTCAGACGGGCGAATTTTTTCTTGTTAACGATTCGCGTTCGGTAAAACCCAAGGTTAATGATGACGGTAATGTGGTTTACCGCATTCATGGTACTGGAAGCGTGAAGCTTTGGGATAAAGAGACACAAACCCTACAGTCGGTTATATTTAATACCGATGGAGATGAGAGTACCGGTAGCTTACCTGATATCGCAGGCAGCGGCTTATCTACTTGGATCACTTTTGAATCTTTTGCATCAGATTTGATCGCCAATGATAACAATGGGCGTGCTGATATTTTTATGCTGAACTGGCCAGATGGTGACATCTTCAGGATCAGCCAAATAAATGGTATAGGCGGCACTGATTCATCCCGTGAACCTGTTATTTCATCTGATACCACATCGGTGGTTTTTCAAACCAGCGCAGATGAATTGGGCGATGAATTGGTTAAGTACGACAGAGTCAGCAACACCTTATCTAATGTCTGTAAAACTAGTGCCATGAATGAATGTGATGTTGATTTTTCCATAGAGCGATACTATGGCATCTCACCGAGTGGTCGCTATGTTTCATTTTCTCCTGAATTTGGTGAGAATTATTCGGTATACCTGTACGACTCGTTGAATGATACCACCAGTATCGTTACCACACAGTTATCTCGCAGGGATGACAACAGGTTTTTCGGTATCGGCATCGATGAGTCATTTATTGAGCCAAAATTAGGTGTTTTGTTTACCGAAAATAATTTGTTGTTGGATGACCTCTACGGGATCGATAACATTGGTGGGTTCAATGGAAATGGTTTTACCAGTGCTTTTTTGTACCAACAAGGTGGTGATGGTGAAACTTTGAATTTAGAAATTAAGGGTGTTGGTCAGGTTTTTGGTGGTTTAAATTGCACTTCAGATTGTGAGTTCACTTTTGCCTTGGGTACTGAGTTAACATTATCCATCATCGAGCCACCAGGGCAAATATTTGTCGGTTGGGAAGGCGAGTGTATTAACCAGGATTCGGTACTGGACTTTGAATGCGATGTGATTATGGATTTTCCCAAAACCATTAAAGCAAAATTCATTGATGAAAATGACCGTATTTTTGTTAATGGCTTTGAGAATTAAAAAACTTCGTCTTCCTCGGACGGATTTTCCAGTTATTTTGAACCAACACAACAGGAGTGTACTGCCTGTTGTGTTGGTTTGATTAACTGATATGAGATCCGTGGATCCATTTTTAAATGAAAGGTTCCAATTAAGAAAATCATCCAAAGGATATTAACATAAACAGTCCTTTTATTTGAGTAATCGACAGTCGATATCCGAATTTAAGCTACCCTTGGCATTAACAACTGACAACAGTTAAAATAACGTTTTCTTAAACATTAAAATACCCATGACCAAATTTACTGGCTCAGAAAACTATGTGGCCACTGATGACCTGCAGCTGGCTGTCAATGCGGCAGTAACGCTACAAAGACCACTACTTATAAAAGGGGAACCTGGCACAGGTAAAACCATGTTGGCCGAGGAAGTGGCCAAAGTCATGGGTAAAAAGCTCATCAGTTGGCACATTAAATCCACCAC
>CALLLZ010000189.1 GCA_938008005.1 uncultured Marinicella sp.
TAATCTCATTTTTTAAATTTTCATGAATATAAAGATTAAATTTACTATCATCTTAACCTTCCAACCTTTTTCAATGAACAAACCAAGTGGGCAATATATGGAAACACCTTACATTGAGGTAAAAAATGCGTAAACAACCCATAAAGTTGCTGCACTGGACTGTTGGAGCCCTTTTCCTGATTCACGGCATTTACCGGGTGACAGCTGGCATAGTAGATGATTTTGGTGTTTTTTTTACTGCTTTGGGCTGGCCATTTGGTTTGGCACTGGCATGGACAATAACATGCATGGAAATCATTTGTGCTTTGGCTTTATTGATCGGCTTGTGGTGGCGAATCGCCTCTCTTTATTTGGTTGGCCAAACACTGGCTGGAATGATTTTAGTACATTGGCCACATGGCTGGTTTGTTGTTGGTGCAGGCCGAAACGGCATGGAGTATAGCTTTCTATTGATCATATGTTTAATAACAATCATATGGCAAAATGAAGCTGAGTAAATAACTGAATACAGTTCAAATTTATACTTGGTTGAATTAGCGGAGTTCTTTAGTTGACTATAGTTTTATACATAGTTTACAAAAAAAACTGCATGATTTGCTTTCAGTTGTTAAAATAATTGGTAATAGCTTAGAAGGAGAAACACAATGAAAAAATCAATTATTTGGGTTATGTTGTTATTTATAAATACATTGTTTGCACAAGATGCCAAGACAACAGTCAAAGCATTAGACAAACTATCAAGTAAAAATAACTCGACCGAAGAACAATTCAATAAAAGTAAAAGTGCAAAAAACTGGAGTAACAACAGTCAATATGGCTCTGGTGATCGCTTAATTTGTGAATCAAATCGCAGCCAAAGAAAGCACTGTCGAGCTGATACAAGTGGCGGTGTTAGACTGCTTAGGCAGATTGGCTATCAGGCTTGTCAAGGAAACTGGGGTTATGATTTTTACGGCATTTGGGTGACCAACGGCTGTCGTGCGGAATTCCAAATTGACCGATATCAAAATCACTATGGCCAAAACGATGATGTGGTTCGTTGTGAATCATACAGTTATCGCCGCCAAACCTGCGCAACCAATTTACAGGGTGCCGATGTACAATTGATTCATCAATTAAGTCACCGCAACTGCGGGGGAAGTTGGGGGTTCAACCAAAATGAAATTTGGGTAGCCAATGGCTGTAAAGCTGATTTTAGAATCAGCAGAAACAATTACAACGACCCATATAACTCAAGCTACGGTGATGGTATAGTCGAATGTAAATCTACTGGCAGGCGCCTTGTATACTGCCCAGTACCTGACTTGCAGAGTGTTGAACTGGCACAAGAAATAGGCCGCTCGTATAATAATTCTTGTCGCGGCAACTGGGGCCTTTCAGTTCAAGGCTTATGGGTCAGAAACGGCTGTCATGCTGAATTTAGAGTGGTTGAATACCAAGAGCAACATTACTCAAACAACTCAAACAACTCGAATAATCAAGGCAGAGAGGTAGTTTGTGAATCAAATTATGGTCAAGTAAGAACCTGCTCTGCTGATACAAGAGGCCGTGTCGAGTTTGTGCAAAACTTATCAAACACCAGTTGTAATAATCGATGGGGTTATGATGCCAATGGTATATGGGTCAAAGATGGTTGTCGAGCCAGGTTCATGACTTATCCCGGTGGCGGTGTAGTTAACCAACCTCAAACCAATTTACCCCCCATAAAAGTCAAATGTAAATCAAGACGCAACAGCGTCAAAATTTGCGATACCAGAGGCCCTTTCAGAGACGTTGAGTTCAAACGTGAAATCAGCGCGGGCAAATA
This sequence comes from uncultured Marinicella sp., assembly GCA_938008005.1. Taxonomy (GTDB): domain Bacteria; phylum Pseudomonadota; class Gammaproteobacteria; order Xanthomonadales; family Marinicellaceae; genus Marinicella. The sequence continues at coordinate 1,808 of CALLLZ010000189.1, forward strand.
TCCTTGCCAAGGCAATTGGGGCGTAAACCAACAAGGTCAATTATACGTAACCAACAATTGCTACGCTGAATTTAGAGTCTACCGCTAACCCAACAACATGAATTAAATTTAATTCGTGTTATCCATTAAAAGCCCAAGCATTTTGCTTGGGCTTTTCTATATATATTTAAATAAAAGCGTGTCATTACTCATTAACACAACCATGACTTTATGCAATCACAATGACTCTGTGTTAAATGGTGAATAATTATAAAAGCCCATTATCAAGCCTCCTTCAATATCACATACTTTCAACAAACTTTAAAAATACTTGCTTATGAAGCTCTAAATCCAAATCAGCAGACACAGCCACTCGAGCAATATAATCCTTATCGCCTTCTTTAGTCGTACCTTGTGTGGAAGTAGCTGGAATGGTCCAATAGCATCCTTTCAATTGGCCATAGCTCACACAGTATTTACTTTCATTGGGAATCTCTGTGATCATTAGTTTAATTAACTTATGATTCAAGGCTCTTTTATAAGCCTCTTTCTCTTCTGCAGTTTGACCTTTTGTAGGTAAGTCTAATGAGAAAACAGATGGGGTAAAACCTTGATTTGCCAACTCTTCTGACACAAAATTAATGTTTGCATCAGGTAAAGTTTCCTGTATGAAGTTTACAAATTTACGGGTATTTAAATAAGCATCATGAATCCTTTGGTTCATCGATGGCAATTGCTTGGCTAAAATATTCATTTGCAATGGTGTTGCTTCGTTATCGCACAATTGTAAATGCAGGCCAATTTTTTGCATCAAACCATCTGCTTTTTTGTTAGCGACACAATAACCAGCTATGCACTTCCCACCACTTGGAAATTTCGAACCACTCGAATATGAAATGGTTAGCACGTTTGAGAGTATGTCATCCTCACCTAAGAAATGAACATTCGGGCAAAAAGTTTGATCCAAAATAAAAACCGGATCTACGGCCACCTCACCTTTTA
>CALLLZ010000190.1 GCA_938008005.1 uncultured Marinicella sp.
GATGTAAATGAAAATCGTTGGGAGTTGGTTTTCCAACCATTTCAGGCTATTAGAATCACAACAATAGACTGTTTTCATATTGCTGACGATGTTTATTTAGAGTCAGGAAGAATTGTTGAAGTTGTAAAATCAACATGGATAGATAGTTTAAAAAAAGCTTCATTAGAAATTGATTGTGATGCTAGTTTTATGAATAAGTCTAGACACTTTTTAGTACCATTGCAGGATGATTTTCTAGAAATTATTTCATGGGGTGTCCTGTCAAAACTAAAAAAACCGGCTAACTAAAACAACATAACGAAATAACTAAAAGGGGTCGGACCCCTTTTAGTTTCGATGGTTCAGGTAACCCCTATATGGTTCAAGATGCCATGGGTCATGTTATTAAGACTCAGTTTGATGATCTTGGCCGTAAAATCCAAGTTGATGACCCGAATATGGGCACCACCACCTACCAATACAACGCCTATGGCGAAGTGGTGAAATCACAAGATGCCAAGCAGCTGGCATCAGGCGTGGCCAATTACACCCATTATGATGAACTGGGCCGAGTGGTCAGACAATATGCCAATACGGGTGCTAACCTTGAGGCAGTAAACGGTCAGGTTTCTTACCGTGATACCTTTGATTATGTGCCAGGGCGTAGTTACCTCGATTCCTCTCAACGCGATAGCAATGAGTCTGATAACAGTGGTTTGTATCTGGCTCACAAGATCACTTATGGTTATGCTGATGAATTTGCGCGGGTGACCAATCAGTTGCACGAAATCACCGATGCCAAAGCGGGTTATGAAGATGTGGCGTTCAATATTGCTTTGCGTTATTACGATAACAATAACAGTAACAACCCATATAACTACAACCTGTTAAAACAAACCATCTACACCATCCCGGGTCGTGATGTGGGTTATTCAGTGGTTAATGAGTATGATGTGTTTGGTTCATTGACACGCCAGCGTGAAAATCCCAAATCAGATGATCCAGAAAATCCAGATGGAGAGCTGATGCGCAATGTGGGTTGGAATGAGCGTGGCCAGCCACTTGAGATGGTGTTTAATAATGAAGATGACATGCGAACTCTATATGACTACTATGCGGGCACTGGTCAAGTTAAGTACATCATTAATGACAAGGCGGGTATAGATCAGCGGTTTGATTACCAATATGATGCTTGGGGTAATTTATCGACCCAAGAGTTGAATGGTTCTATTACTGAAACTTTTGAGTATGACAAGTTACAGCGTTTGATCAAATCAACGGTAGATAATCCTGTCACCAATACCACCATACCTATCAACTATGGCTATGATAAATTAGGTAATCTGACTAAAAAATCAGACTATTCTAATGATCAGAAATACAACGGCAGCCGGCCCAATGCGATTGTCTCATCGGAATTTCCCAATAATGGTGGTACTAAATATTATTACTATGACCCAGCAGGGAACCGCAATCGGGATGTGTTTGGTGGTGTTGAAAATACCTACGAATATGATGCGAATCACCTGCTGACTTATTCCCACAGTCCTGCTACCAATGAAGCCATTGAGTTCCGCTATGGTAGCGATAACCAGCGTTACTTCAGGTCTGAAGTATCGGTTGATCAGGCAGGCGAGGACACCATTGAATCGACTTTCTATGGTGGCAGTGCCTTTGAGTTGATCCGCAATGATCGGACCGATGAAACCCTGACCAAGTTCCATGTGACTGATTACCTAACGGTGACCCGTCAGGATAATCTGAAGCTTGAAAAACACTTTATGCAAAAAGACCGTTTGGGTTCGACCACGCAGATTCTTGATGTAAATGGTGCTAAAGTTGCCACCAAAGGTTATGATGCCTTTGGTAAGCCCCGAAATGGGGATGATTGGTCGAAGATGATTGATCCGGCTTTGAATTTTGAGGAGTTGAATGCCAGCACATTAACAACCGATGTCACCAAACGTGGTTTCACGGGTCATGAACATCTGGATAACTTCGAGCTGATTCATATGAATGGCCGAATGTATGATTTTAACAACGGGAGATTCCTTTCTGTTGATCCGTTTATTCAGGGGGTGACTTCGCAGGCTATAAACCCATACAGTTATATTGGGAATAATCCGTTGAGTGGGACTGATCCTACGGGGTATTTGGCTGAATTTTGTGGGCATGGTGGAAGTTGCGAAGATTTAGCTAAAGATGTTAAGAGTATTGAACTCAACAAAGAATCAGGTGAGATAACAGCTGTTACGGCTGATGACCGTGTGTCTTTGTCAGCGGAACAGGCTGGTTCTGTTGTTGCTCATATTCAGGTTACTAATGGTGGCTTTAATACCAATGCATTAGGCAGTTTGGCAGCTGCAGCTACCGGAGCTTTTGATAAAACAATAGCGGATATAAACCCAAAAGCAAGAGGTAACTCCAATCTTGTTCAAAATATTACAGAGGGTGTCAAAGGCGTTATAAAAAGTGCTGGTGGAGCTGCGATGTTGTTAAGTGCCAGTTCTACGGGTGTTGGTGAAAGTGCTGATCTGTTTAGATTTAATTATCTTAATGAAGAGCATACAGATGAGAATGGTAATATTAGTGTTTCATCAACCGAAATTGCAGGGAAGTTTGCTAGCCCAGGCGGTGCTCCTGATCCAGAAGATGAAGATAGTATGGACCCTAATTCAATTAGGTTTAGTCAAGATAGTATTAAAAGTACATTTAGAGACGGTAGAAGCATTGATAAATTGGCTAATGGTTTAAGAAATGGAAGTGTTAAACCTCAAGATGTACCTGCGATTAGGTTAGTAAATCGAAATGGAAGATTAGTTACTATTGATAATAGACGACTGGAAGCTTTTAGAAGAGCTGGAAAGCCAATTAGAACTAGAATGGCGACACAGAAAGAAATTATTCAAGCGCAAAGGCAAGGAAAATTTAGTGCTGGTAAATCGGGAACACAAAATATAAGAGTAAGAGGTGGTAAGTAATGCAATTAAAAGTACCTTCTGAGCAATTACCAATGCTCCATACAACTCCACTTGCGACAGTTATTTATAAAGATACAAAAATAACTGTTAATGTAGAT
>CALLLZ010000191.1 GCA_938008005.1 uncultured Marinicella sp.
AAGCTGAAAAAGTGGCACAGCTGTATCAAGTTCATGGCACACCGGGCGTATTAATCTTTGATCAACAAGGTGAGTTGGTGTTTGATTTACGCTCAGTACAAACCAGTCAGTTGGTAAACCAGAAGGCCTCACATGGTGCTAAATCAGTGCGTAAGGCGCCTTATTGGGCAGCAGCAATCAGAAAAGCATTGCAAGGTTTAATTAAAGCATCCTAAAATAATCAAATGAAACCTAAATTTACCATTGAACAAAGTTGTCTATTGGTGATTGATGTACAAGGCCGTTTGGCCGAAATGATGCATCAAAAGCAACAACTATACCAACATCTCATTTTGATGATTAAGGCTGCAAAACTATTGGGACTTCCAATTCATTGGTTTGAACAATATCCAAAGGGCTTAGGGTCGACGATACCTGTGATCAGGGAGTTGTTAGGCGATTCACAATACCACGAAAAAATCAGTTTTAGTGCCTATGGATCTGGTGATTTTATGAATCATTTACAGGCCAAAGGTAAGAAACAATTCATTGTTACGGGTATCGAAGCTCACGTATGTGTTTACCAAACAGTGTTAGATTTATTGGCTGATGGTTTTTGTGTAAAGGTCAATCAGCAAGCTGTTTCTTCTCGTGATAAGGGTAATAAAAAATTGGCATTGAGTAATATGCAGCAATCAGGGGCGCACATAACCAGTACAGAGATGATTTTATTTGAGTTGATGCATACAGCTGAGCACCCCAAATTCAAACAAATCTCAAAGTTATTGAAATAAATGATTGTTCTTCTTTTTTATCTGGAAGTATTATTAACTAATACCTCCAGATAAAAAACAGAGCTAAATATTTGTCAGCATTTCTAGAAACCTGACTTCCGGCACTACATATGTTGGCTTAAATTTGCTATTTTAATAATAAGTCCAAATCTTTTGGGCTTATTATTGAATGGTGAATAAAATGATTGAAGCTTTTGTTGGTATATTGGTTTTGTTGGTGGCCGTCAAAATCTTATTTTGGGTTTTTGTGGTTTTATTCAGCCCCATCATTCTTGTAGTTGGTATTCTGCTGAGTATAAGCTTGTTCTTTTTTACTTTGGTTGGGGGGGTGTTCCTGCTGTTGTTTAAAGTGTTGTTTTTACCCTTATTCTTGATTCTATTGTTACCTTTTTGCTGGGGTTCTTCGTGAAAATTGTGTATGAGATGAGGGCGTCGTCATTTCAAAGAAAACGCCCTGATTTGCTTATTGTTCTAATTTGAATTCAATGGTCTGAGTAGCTATAAAAGATTGGGCATTGCCATCAACAGTTTTGGGGTGAAACTTCCATTTTTTAACAGCTTTTTTTGCCGCATTATTGAATACTCTGGCAGGTTCTGCATCTAAAATAGTCACAGTGCTGACTGAACCGAATTCGTTGACTGAGATTTGGACTTTAACCCAACCTTCAGTTTTGTTAATCAGTGGTTTTTGTGGATAGATAGGTGGGATAGCAGCCTTAAGAGTGCCGGGGTTATCAGTTCCGAAACCTCCTCCTTTGTTTATACTTGGTAAAGCTATTTCTTGATGTAAATTGAATGCTTTGCCTTTTGTAGTCGGAAGTGGAATATTGACTTCTGGTGAAGGGATGGCATCGACATTTAATTTGGGTGCGGCTGGTGGCTGTTTCACGATCTCTTGAATTGGTTTGTCAGGTGTATTTGGTGGTTTGACTTCGGGTTCCTTGAAATCTTTTACAAATGAAAAATTGATATTGGTATCAGCGCTGGTAGCAGAAACTTTCTTGTGACTCAATAAATTCAGCATGCCAATAAAAAGTGCGGCGGTGATGATAAAACCGATGGTTCCTGAAATAGAAAATCTAAGTATTTGTTTCATTTTACTTCTCCTTAGTAATTATTTTAATTGTAAGGAGTATGACTTTTGGCATGGTTAATTAGTTCCAAATTATTTACTAACTTGTTCGTATTAAGAAGGTGAATGTCCAAATAAATATGGAGTTTCTTGAATAGGCCAGAATCTCCTTAAGTCATTGTTGAGTTTTTTGCTACAATCACTGCATCCTAATAAAGTCATTATTTTGAGCTTGTCAGAAATTATAATTTTTAACAAACCTTATCATGTGTTATCACAGTTTACTGATACTGAGAATCGCAAGCATTTAGGAGATTATATTGAGCAGCCCGATTATTATGCTGCCGGTAGACTGGATTATGATTCGGAAGGGTTGATGATTTTAACCAATGATGGACCAACGCAACATTTGATCGCCAGTAAACAATTCCTTAAAACTTATCTGGTTCAAGTGGAAGGCAGGGCTCAAGTATCACATTTAGAAAAACTGCGCCAAGGTGTTCAAGTCAAAGATTATTGTGCAAAAGCCCTGAAAGTCGAGCTGTTGTTTAAGAAACCGGCTTGGTTGTGGAAACGAAGCCCTCCTATCAGGACCCGTAAAAATATTCCTACCAGTTGGTTGCTAATAAGTATCAACCAAGGTAAGAATCGACAAGTTAGGCGGATGAGCGCAGCGGTTGGTTTGCCTGTTTTGCGGCTGATTCGTACACAAATAGGTGATTTTAAATTGAATGGCTTGGCACCATCAGCTTGGCAATTTGCACAATTTAAAAAATTAAAGTAACTTTTCTTAAAGCAACGCGTTAAAGCTATATCATTAACAAACAGAGGTCAAACATGAAATATATATTAATCTTATTGTTGGGAGCGGCTATTACAGTACAAGCCGGTGTTTTTGGCAGTGAAAAAGTAGCTGCTGGTACCAATTCACCTGAAAAAGACTATGATTCAGTTAATGGCAGTATCACAGTAGGTGATAAAGCCCATGTTGATAACCTAGATACCGTCAATGGTTCAATCAAAGTCGGTGAGGATGCGACGGTAGGAAAAGTCGAAACTGTTAATGGCAGTATTAAATTTCAGGATGGCGTCACAGCTGATCACGCAGAAACCGTCAATGGTTCAATTAATCTGGGTTCAGGTTGTTTAATTAAAGGTCATGCTGAAACTGTTAACGGTTCTGTTTCAGCTGGTAAAGGCTGTGTGGTTGATGGTGATATGGAAACCGTTAACGGTAAAATATCAGCCATAGGTACAGAGGTTGATGGTCGCATCGAGACGGTTAATGGAAACATTACTTTAGATAAAGGTACAGTTGTTGATGGTGATGTGATTGTTGAAAAATCAACTGGTTGGTTCAACAGCAATAAAAAAGTTCCCGAGGTTTATATTGGTGCAAATGTAATCGTTAAAGGTGATTTGATTTTTAAAAAGAAGGTTAAGTTATACATTGATGATTCTGCAAAAGTAGGGGAAGTTATTGGTGACAATGTCATTGATATGTAATGACATAAAATGAATAACACAGATACTTCTAGAGGGTTTTAACTAATAAAAGCGGAGAGTCATCTGTGCTATTAAGGGCTTGCCACAAATCAGCAAGCCTTTTTTGTGTCTGTGGGTGAACCAAGTCCGGGGCTAAATCTTGTAGCGGTTTTAGTACATATTTGCGTTTCAATATTTCTTGTCGTGGAATTTGTATCACGCCATCATCTATTGTTAAGAGGTCACAAAGTAATAAATCTATATCTAAAGTTCGATTTGAATACCGAGGTTTAGTTCGATCTCTACCATGTAAATCTTCAATCATACAAAGCCATTTTTTCATTTCGTGTGGACTGAATACAGAATGAATCTTAGCCACTAGATTGTAAAAGTCTAAGCCATTAAAGCCAAAAGATTGAGATTGATACACGGGTGATGAGTGACAGTTCACAAATGAGTTTTTTAAGTAATTGAGGCAGGACAAGATATTTTTGTCCCGCTCTGTATTGCTACCAATTCCTAAATAGTATATGTGTGTATGTCTTGCTTGCATAAAGTCGATTAAGGTTTGTTCATTGTAGAAGATCTATTATTGTATCTATTAAGAACCATGCTATTTACAACCAATCATTGTTGCGTATGATTTACAATAGAGTGAACAATTAATTAAATTTTAATTATAACAGTTGTAAGCATTACAAAATTTAAAAAGAGTGAGTCTATCCTGATGAAAAGATTACTAAATAGTCTACTATTGTTGATGACCTTCAGTGCCACATCACAAACCACTAAGGTTTTAATTGTTGGAGATAGCTGGGCTGAACAACAATGGAATGACGGTATACATGATGTGGTTTTTGCAGACAGTGGGTACCCACAGTATGTCAGTTTAGGTGATGTTGTGGCTATCAGTGGTTCAACCGCATCAGATTGGGTGGTACCGTCGGAATTGCAAAAAATCACCGATGCTTTGAATGCCAATCCAGATATTGATACCGTTCAATTGACATTAGGTGGTAATGATTTTCTAGATCAATGGAATGTTAACTTAACACCAATGGCTGTGACGGCCATTAAAAACCAAATTATTATAGATTTACAAATTGTGGTAGATCATATATTGGCACAAGATATTGCCATTGAAATTATTTTAAGTTTCTATGATTACCCTAACTTTGTTGATTCATTAAGTGGTTTTTTTGGTGGCACATGTAGTGGATTGCATGATGATTTAGGTAATCCATCACCATTAGAACTCAATCAAGCGGCGGTAGATTTTGAAGCGGCTTTTGCTTCTGTTGCCAGCTTGAATCCCAAAGTCTTTTACGTCAGTCATTTTGGCCGAATGCAAAACTATTTCGGTTTTTCTGGTGCTAACCCCGTTATCCCACCGGGTCAAATCCCTTTACCTGATGGAGATATCAATTTACAGACTCCAGTAGAAGCGATGCGTTTGAATACTTTTCTTGAAGTGGTTGATTGTTTTCATCTTGGGCCAGAAGGTTATGATGTTTTAATACAATCGGTGTTTGATGGCTATTATTTATATCGTTTCGATACCATCTTTAAATCATTGTTTGAATAACAAACAAGTGGCTTGTGCTGCCATGCCTTCACCTCGACCTGTAAAACCAAGTTGTTCGGTTGTGGTGGCCTTGATACTGATTTGATTGACATCTATTTGTAGGACTTCAGCCAGTCTGGTACGGATTAATGTCACATGTGGATTGATCTTGGGCTGTTCGGCAATCAGCGTACAATCAATGTTGCCAATTTGATAGCTTTGTTCGGTGATTAATCGTTTGCAATGATTTAAAAATACCACACTGTTACAATCCTTCCAGCGTTCATCGTTGGGTGGGAAGTGCAGCCCTATATCGCCCAAAGCACATGCGCCAAGTAATGCATCACAAATGGCATGAATCAAAACATCACCATCTGAATGGGCTACAAAACCCTGCTTAAAAGGTATTTGAATATTTCCCAAGGTGATGAATTCACCAGGTCCGAACGCATGTACATCAAAGCCACTGCCTATACGGATAAGTGGAATTATTGCATTGTTTCTATCAACTTCCATTATAGCCGCCCCTGTTGTTGCAAAATGGCTGAAGCAATGGGTAAGTCTTCGAATGATGTGATTTTTATGTTTGAACTTTTTCCAACGACCATAATAGGTTGATGTCCTTGGGCTTCTAGTGCAGAGGATTCATCAGTGATACTACCAACTTCAAATACGGTTAAGGCTTTTAACAGTTCTCCACAGCGAAACATTTGTGGGGTTAAAGCTGCATAGAGTTGGCTGCGATTCATGGTTCGGTCTACAGTAGAACCATCTGGAGAATATTTAATGGTGTCACTAATGGGTTTAACCAATAAGCCACCTTTTTGTTGATTGATGCATGTATCAATCAGTGTTTCTATCTCCTCTTGGCTCACACAAGGGCGAGCGGCATCATGGACCAATACCCAGTCTAGTGGGCTTGACTGTAATGATTTGATGCCATTTCTTACTGAATCATAGCGTTGTGAACCGCCGGTAGTAGTTTGAATAGGGTGTTTAGAGTGAGTGATTGGTTGTTCTTTCCAATGGTTGTCCTGTGGGTGTAAAACCACGGTGACGCCGGTTATATCAAAAGTGTCAAATGCCATGATGCTGTGAGCGAGGACAGAATACTTACCAATCATTTGATACTGTTTTGGAACAGGCTTGATTTGTGCGGTTGAACTGTCATTAGAGAACCTTCGTCCGATACCCGCAGCAACTACAATTACATGAATTTTATTGTCATTAGGTGTCGCCATCTTTAATTGCCATCGTCATCTGTTTGATTGATCACTTGAATGAACGTTTCACCTTCTTTGAGCATGCCTAGTTCAGCGCGGGCGCGCTCTTCGATGGCGTCTAAACCTGTTTTTAGGTTATTGACTTCAGCTTCTAATTTTTCGTTACGCTGTTGAAGTTCTTCAATTTCAGCTTGTTGACTGGCCAGCAACACTTGCTTTTCTTTGAGTTCTTTGCGCCCACCATCGCCAAACTGTTGTTGGAACAGGGCCCAAAGTATCAGGATTGCCAATATGATGTTCAGCCACTTCAATGGAGTCAACTCTGTTTCTAGACAAGCTCTATTGTAACATTCTGATGTTAAAACAGTTAGCTTAACACAATGAATTAATTTCTAAATATCATTAATAATGAACTGTAAAAAGAGAGTTGTAATTAATAGAGACCTTTGCTCGATTCATGGATAAAGTTAATAAAGCTTAAAAACCACCCAATCTACGTTTGAAAACTAGCTACCAGTTATTAGACTGCGTTTCCCGCCTCGCCTAAGGCGCCTTGTTGGTGATTGGGAAATTTTTATATCTGCCCTAATAGCCCTTGGTTTTCCCAATTAGCCAGAATCGAGCAAAGGTCTCTAATAGTAAGTTCAAGATTTTTTGGAAATTTAGTTCCTTGGGTGCTTAATCAGGAATGTTGGAGCACCTTAAGTGCTTGATTTCTGGGGTTTACAAAATTTAACCATCATGTGAAATAATCCTAACTCAATTTTTGCTATACTCAATATCTTTAAAGGTTAAGGATTTTCAAATATGCGTTGGAAAGGTCAAAGAAGAAGTACCCGTGTTGATGACAGGCGTGGTAAAGGTGGGGTGGTACGCGGTGGCGCAAAGCTTTCTGGTGGGATGATTATTCTTGCGTTGATTTTTGCGATAGTTACCGGTCAAAATCCGCTGTCATTGCTTGGAGGTGTGATGCAACAAGGTGGCGGGTCCAGTCAACAGCAAGTACGAATTCCAAAACAACAAAGTGCTGCTGAGGAGGAAAATGCACATTTTTCATCGGTCATTTTTGCTTCTACTGAAGACATTTGGAATCAGGTGTTCAGTCATGCAGGTCAGCAATACAAACCGCCATCAATGGTGCTTTTCGATGGTCAAACCAGTTCAAGATGTGGTGTTAACTCTGAAGCAATAGGCCCATTTTACTGCCCCGGAGATGACACTGTATACTTATCTTTGAGTTTCTTTAAGCAATTGGAACGTATGGGTGCTCCAGGAGATTTTGCCCGTGCATATGTAATAGGTCATGAAGTAGGGCATCATATCCAAAACATCACAGGCACTGAGCGCCAAGTGAGGCAATGGCAACAACAGGCCAATTCTAAAGCTGAGGTGAACCAACTTTCTGTGTTGATGGAATTACAAGCAGATTGTTTGGCAGGTGTTTGGGCTCATCATGCCAATCAGCAACAAAATATGTTAGAGCCTGGTGATGTTGAAGAAGGGTTGCGAGCTGCAGCATCGATTGGTGATGATACGATTCAACAAAGGGCAGGTCGCCGAGTCAATGTGGAAGGGTTTACTCATGGTACATCGGCACAAAGGGTCAAATGGTTGAAGCGAGGTTTGCAAACAGGTAATTACGATTCTTGTAACACCTTTTCACAAGGTGCTTAAAAAGCTGGTGAGTGTGTTTTTTACAAATGTTAACTAAAAAAGGCCATTTTGAAATGGCCTTTTTTAGTTGGTAAATTGAAATTAATTAATTGGATTTACTTTTTTACTTTCTTGAACTTCAAAGTCCAGCGATCACTGTTTCCAGTTACTGATTTTCTGCCCACTTCATATTCCAGTTCATCATCAGCTTTGTAGTGAATATCGCTGAAATCAACCAATTGAAAACCAGCGTTTTGAATCTCTAAAATGGCTTTTACTGGGTCAAATCGACGTCTGTTTTCATCATTGTCACCTTCCATGTGGCGTTGGGTGTGATCAACTACACCATATATTCCACCCATTTTTAAAGCATCCCATGCAGCATCATTCATAGCCATGCGACCGTCTTTAGCAAAGTTATGATAGTTTCTAAAAGTTAAAACCATATCGGCTTTTTTTACGCCAGTATCGGCGTTTTCCAATGAATAAAAGCGTGCACCTTCTTTGCGATAAATATTAGAATCAGCTGCAGCTACTTTTACATGTGAAAGCGAGTCATTTTCTTCGATCAGTTGAGCAGCTCGACTGGTGCCTAATGCAACAATAAGTTCTCCATCGTCTTTCAATGCAGATGCCAATATTTTGGTATACCAGCCACCTCCAGGAACAAACTCAACAACTTTCATATCATGTTTAAAGCCAAGAAATTCAAGTGTTTCAACAGGTCTTCTGTTACGATCCCTCTCCATTTCCTTCTCTGTTCGCAAGTCAGATTTCATCGCCATTTTGATGGTGTCTGCAGTTGATTTTTTGTGATCATCGGCAGAAGCTGTAAAAGCCAAGCCAGTTATCATTGCAAGTGTGAGTAATCTTTTCATGGTGTCTCCCAAGTGTTAAAAATGAGTGATTTTATCATTTTTTTGTGGTGTATATGTGAAAGTATTAACTCAAACCAACTCAGTCGTCTGCTTGAATTGTATCTGGGCCTTTGCCAACAGTTTTTTCGTATTGTCCTTTGCCTACTTTGCGGTATTGAGTGAAGTCGTTTTTAGTGATGTTTTTTTCACTTAAAGTTGAATTTGACGATCCTGTGACTTTAGTTTTAAGATGAGAGGCGGTGATGACTTTTTTGATTTCACAGCCGCAATATGTACAGTGAGTGAATACTGGATCTGCTAATTTCTGCATCACAACGAACCCACCCAAACAATAAGTGCAGTGGCTGTCTTGGTGTTTATTTTCGTAAGTGTATAGTGGCATGGCTTATATTTTCCTTGATCCAATAAAAAAGCACCAGTTCAATAATTAGAAGTGGTGCTTAAGTATTAATATTTCAAGTTAAGTTAATGAATACCGTGCATGCCTTTTTTGAGCAGAGGGGTAATAATCAACATAAATACACCTGCACCAACGCCAAGCCACATCAAAAAATTAAATAGTTCTGAATACTTTGCTACTTGTTCAGCCATTGTCATTGTTGAGGCGGTTTCTCCATCGAATGCTGCAAATTTAGATAAACGTGTGGCCAGTGTTTCTGACAAAGCAGTTGCTAAAAACCACGTTCCCATAGAAAAGCCTACAATTTTTTGTGGGGCTAATTTGGTGACAGCCGAAAGGCCAACCGGTGATAAAGCCAACTCACCTGTGGTGTGAAGCAAGTATGCCAAGACTAACCAGATCATAGCTACTTTGCCTGACGCTTCTGGCATAGTAGCGCCTAAAACTAAGGCGCCAAATCCCAATCCAGCCTGAATTAACCCTATGCCGAATTTAGCAGGAGTCGATGGTTCTAAATTCCGTTTAGATAACCACACCCATAACCAAGCAAAAACAGGTGCTAATAAAATAATAAATCCAGCATTCAAAGACCCAAACTGTGAAGCTTTGAATTCAATTCCAAAAGCATTTCTTTCCATGACTCTATCGGCAAAGAAAGTCATGCTGGCGCCAGCTTGTTCGAATAATGCCCAGAAAACAATGGTAGATAAAATCAATATGATTAAAACAAATATACGATGACGCTCGATTTTAGTGGATCTGGCAAATGCATAAAACATCATAAAACCTGCTGCAGCTGCTAAGAACACCCACTGGCCGGAATGAACCCACGCTTCTCTTTGTACGACGAACCAAATCAGCGGCAATGACAGTATGGTTAATAAATAAATGGTCCATTCGACATTGATTGGGCCTAAGAGTTTCTTGGTCAATTTTTCAGGTTCGGTAGGCTCTGCATGGCCATATAAATATTTCTGACCGTACAAGAAGAAAATCAAGCCCAAAAGCATGCCGATACCAGCAGCACCGAAACCATAGCCCCAGCCATAAGTCTCACCCAGCCAGCCACACAACAATGTAGCAACGAAAGATCCAATGTTAATACCCATATAGAAAATGGTAAACCCTGAATCTCTGCGCGAGTCATTTTCAGGATAAAGTTTCCCGACAATAGTTGAAATGTTAGGTTTTAAAAAGCCAACTCCTAAAATAATGAGTGACAATGCCAAATAAAAAACATTCAATGCATCAACATCTTGTGTAATTACCCCCGCTATTTTGGTGGCTTGTTCACCCTCAAAGGCCATTAACAAATGTCCGAGTACCAATAAGATTCCGCCAAATAATACAGCTTTCCTGGGGCCTAAGTAACGGTCTGCTAACATTCCACCAATCAAAGGGATGGTGTATACCAAGCCAGCATAAGCACCTAGTACATCTAAACCAGCTGAATCTGTAAATAAATGGTATTTGGTTAAATACAATACCAATAGAAATTTCATTCCATAAAATGAGAATCGTTCCCAAAGCTCAGTGAAAAAGCAAACATATAAACCTTTGGGGTGGCCCCAGAGTTCGTTTTTTGCATCCTCAGTAAATTCAGCAGTACTCATAAATTGTCCTCTTAAATGATTGTATTGTTAATTAATGCCATGCATTCTTCTTATTAGAAATGGTCTGATCGGCAGCATGGTCAAACCTGCGGCAATTGGTATGGCAGTGAACACCAAGAAGAAATCAGATAAGCCAATGCTTTCATTCATGGCATCAATGGTGCTGGCTGTCCAGCCACCGATCGGTTTTTATTGCTGTGAATTCACGCACTCACATCACAGCCACTACGACTAAGGGCATAGATGATAACATAAAAAAAATGAATTCAGACTGACTACTTAATGCAATTTTAACTTGTTTTTGATAGCGAAAGTGTTTGTGTCCAGTTGTTAATTATCTGTTGACTGACAGATAAGCTGTATTTATTTCAGCTCAAAGCTGATAGAATTCATCGACCTAACCGAGTGCATAAGAATGAAAAAATATCAACAACTGGCAACCAAAACCATTTTTTTAACCGGTGCTTGTGGCGGCTTGGGTTCTGCCATTGCTTTGCGTTTGTCACAAAATGATGTCAATGTAATCATCAGTGATAAGAATCCCAAGGCTTTGGATAAATTGGCAGATGAATTGGTCAAAAGGAAATTGCCAGAACCAGTGATTTATCCCATGAATTTGGTTGGTGCCACACCCAATGACTATATGGCTTTGAGTAAGGTAATTAAACAACAGTTCGGACAGTTAGATGGTTTGATTCATACCGCTGCAGAGTTTGGTAGTCTTACTCCGTTTTTACTCTATGAAGCTTCGCGATGGTTGAAAGAAATGCAGGTAAACGTCAATTCACCGATCTTTCTAACTCAGGCTTTATTGCCACTGATTTTAAAGAGTAAAGGAACGGTTTTATTCACTTCGGATGATCAACAGACCACAGCCAAAGCTTATTGGGGGCAATATGGTGTTGGCAAAGCGGCTATTGAACAGTTCAGTAAAATCCTGGCGCAAGAATGTAACAATCAAAGTGTGCATGTGCAAACCATCACGCCACCACCCATGCATACACCCCTGCGTGCCAAAGCTTGGCCAGCTGAAGATCCTGGTAAGTTGGCTAAACCATTGGATGTTGCTGATTTATATTTGAAAGCACTGGGTTGAGAGTATGAATGACTCACCCCAAAAAACTTCATCTTGAAGTTTTTTGGGGTGTCACAAGTTGTATTCAGTCGTTGTCGTTAAATGGACCGAAGTCATCTATAAATATCAGATCATCTGATCTAAGCTGGGCTCTGACTTTAAACAGGCGTAAATCTTCAATCCCATTACAAGAATTCGAATTGCCAAATCTTACGCGAGCCATGATTTTGCATTCTTTATTTAGACCAGTGAAAGCGCGATTGATATTATAAAAATTTGAAAAATCACCACCCGAGGTTGCTAAAGCTTCGCTGAAGAAAAAATCGGCTACAGGTGATCCTGCATCAAAAGCGGGGAAGCATGTTTTATATAAAATGAATCTAAGATCTTGGGAAACATTGGTATCACTTCCCCAGACTCGTATACCATCTAGCACTTGGTTTGGTTCCATTTTAATGGGGTGATCAATAAAACTTTCTGTGCTGCCATCTAAACAATTTTTGTCACCAGCGCCTACGACAGTCCCGCCATCGAAGCCAGATGTTCTGCCTAGGTAATTGGCAGCATCTGTTGGGTAATAGCTGATAGTATTGACTCCGCCTCCTCTGGTGATTCCTGACTCATGTGAAGGTTCAATCATCTTCTGATTGGCGTTTGTTGATACGTTCTCATCTATCAAGACACCAAGTTCATTGTCAAATGAACCTGCAAAAGCAAATGAAGACGATATGAGCGCATATAATGATAATAAAATATTATTTTTCATTGGTAGTCTCCTTTAGTTATAGAACTGACTCAGACTGTGCTCGAATTTTAAAT
>CALLLZ010000192.1 GCA_938008005.1 uncultured Marinicella sp.
TTCTAGCGATTAGTCAATCCTCTTAATATTTTAATGTATCTTGCTTCCCCTCTTTCATCCTTTGGATTAAAACCGGTTTCGCAATGTTTTGCGTTTAACGCTTTACTTTTTTTCGTTGATTTGAAGATCCATCAATTGCATCAACTCTTCAACTTTCATAGAACCTAGATCTTGTCCATCATGAGATCTTACACTAATGGTTTCACTTTCTAGTTCATTATTACCCACAATAACTAAATAATTAATCTTGTTTAAAGTGTGCTGGCGAATTTTATAGCCGATCTTTTCGTTTCTCAAGTCATAAATCGCTCTAAAACCCTGATTTTTCAACTTTTTGCCAATTTTTTCGGCATATTCGGACTGTTTGCCGGTAATATTCAAAACTGCAACTTGAGTTGGAGACAACCACAGTGGCATATTTCCAGCATGATGTTCTAATAAAATACCGATAAAACGCTCAAAAGATCCCAATATTGCACGGTGCAACATAACAGGTGCGACGCGATCACCATTTTCATCAATATAGGTAGCTTCCAATCTGGTTGGCATTGAGAAATCAACTTGGATGGTGCCACATTGCCACACCCTACCTAAGCAATCCTTCAATGAGAATTCAACTTTAGGGCCGTAAAAAGCACCTTCTCCGGGTAACTCTTCCCAATCTATACCTTTGGCATCTAACGCATCGGCCAGTGCTTTTTCAGACTTGTCCCACACTTCATCACTGCCTACACGCTTTTCTGGCCGAGTAGAAATGCGATAGATGATGTCTTCAAAACCAAAGTCAGTATAAACCTCATGCAAAAAATCAATAAAGTTTGATACCTCTGTACTGACCTGCTTTTCTTCACAAAAAATATGTCCATCATCCTGAACAAATCCACGCACTCGCATTAAACCATGTAATGCCCCTGAAGGTTCATTGCGATGACATGAACCAAACTCAGCCAAACGCACAGGTAAATCACGATATGATTTCAAACCTTGATTGTATACCTGAACATGGCAAGGACAATTCATCGGCTTAACTGCAAATTGGCGATTCTCAGATTCAACATTGAACATATCGTCACCAAATTTATCCGCATGGCCTGATTTTTCCCACAGACTATAATCAACTACCGAAGGGGTATTGATTTCCTGATAATCACGGTCATTCAATTTTTTACGCATGTATTGCTGAATCGACTGGTAAATTGACCAACCACGATCATGCCAAAAAACCATCCCAGGGGCTTCTTCTTGAAGGTGGAACAAATCCATTTTTTTACCCAGTTTACGGTGATCTCGCTTTTCAGCCTCTTCCAATAAGTGCAAATACTCTTTTAAATCTTTTTTATCATTCCAAGCCGTGCCATAAACACGTTGTAGCATTTCGTTGTTGCTGTCTCCACGCCAATAGGCACCAGCGATGCTCATTAACTTAAAAACTTTAATCTTCCCTGTATTTGGCACATGAGGACCACGACATAAATCAGTAAACTCGCCTTGTCGATACATCGATAAAACCTGGTCCTCAGGAATATCTCGAATGATTTCAGCTTTGTATTTTTCGCCTTTTTGTTCAAAAAATTCAATTGCTTCATCTCGCGACATTTCAAATCTTTCAACAGGTAATTTTTCTTTGGCTATTTTTTTCATCTCAGCGTTTATCTTTACCAAGTCATCTTCTTGGAATGGCTCATCAGAGGCAAAATCATAGTAAAAACCATTATCAATGACTGGCCCAATGGTTACTTCGACTTTGGGAAACAATCTTTGGACGGCTTGCGCCATCATATGTGCTGCTGAATGTCTAATGACTTCCAAACCGTCTTCTGTATTACCGGTCACGATCGTCAACTCTACGTCCTTGTTAATGATGTGTGACAAATCAACCATTTCACCATCCACACGCGCTGCCAAAGCAGCATTAGCCAGCCCTGGCCCAATGTCTTCAGCCACCGCATGTACAGTCAATGCTTGATCAAATTTGCGCTGAGTTCCATCAGCTAAAGTTACAGTAATCATGATATTTTCCAAAATTGAGTCTGGCTCAATCCTTATTTAATATGCTTGTTAGAAAAAAGGTCGAAAATTATAACATGCTGCAAACATATAAAACACTTTTAACCTTTCGATTAAATGGTTTTAATTTCATTCAAAGCTGAATGGTTTAATGTAATTTAAGCGCTTAAATTTACTACAAATCCAACCTGTTACCAGCACCAGCCATCAAAACCAACAAAGCCTGATCTGCGCAACAATTCAAAACTGGAAGAAAACCCAACAAGACACTCCCAGTTACACTTTTTGATAACTTCTGATAACTTCTGATAACAGACGGCCAAAAAAAAAGGCTACCCAATGGGCAGCCTTTTAAAGTACATTGAAAATATAACTTAAACTTACTTAGCTTTAGCTTCTTTTCTGGCTTTCGCAGCCTCAATCACTTCTTCAGAAATGTTGTTAGGACATGGGTTGTAATGCGAGAATTCCATAGAGAACTGGCCGCGACCTGAAGTCATGGTACGCAATGAACCAATATAACCGAACATCTCTGACAAAGGCACATCTGCCTTGATTCTGACAGCTGTTGCTGTAGGGTCCTGAGACTTGATCATGCCACGTCTTCTGTTTAAATCACCAATCACATCACCCACATGATCATCTGGTGTGAAAACGTCAACTTTCATGATGGGTTCCATGATTTGTGGCGAACATTTCTTCACAGACTGTCTGTATGCGCCTTTAGCCGCTGCTTCAAACGCCATAGTAGATGAATCCACTGCATGGTAAGCACCGTCCTGCAAAGTAAATTTCAAGTCTTGTAATGGATAGCCCGCCAAAGGACCCTCTTCCATCAAACTCAAAAAGCCTTTTTCAATCGCAGACCAATACTCTTTAGGAACATTACCACCAGTCACTGTAGATTCAAACTCATAGCCTGAACCCACTTCACCTGGCTCAATAGTGTAATCAATTTTACCAAATTGGCCTGAGCCACCTGATTGTTTTTTGTGGGTATACGAATCTTCAATTGAACTGGTAATTGATTCGCGGTAAGCCACCTGTGGCTGACCCACCTCTAACTCAACGCCGAACGTACGTGACAAGATATCAACTTTAATATCTAAGTGAAGCTCACCCATACCTTTCAAAATTGTCTCGCCAGAATCTTCATCAGTTTCTACTTGGAAAGATGGATCCTCAGCAACCATTTTACCCAAAGCATTACCCATTTTTTCTGAACCACCTTTATCTTTAGGCGCAACAGCAATCGAAATCACCGGATCAGGGAAAATCATAGGCTCTAAAGTACATGGGTTTTTCTGGTCGCATAAAGTATGGCCAGTTTGTACGTTCTTCATACCCACCACAGCCAAAATATCACCCGCCTGAGCAGAGTCTAATTCATTTCTGTCATCAGCATGCATCTCAACCATACGACCAACTCGTTCAGTTTTACCCGTAGCTGAGTTCAAAATGGTGTCACCTTTGTTGATTTTTCCAGAATAAACTCGAATAAATGTCAATGCACCAAAACGGTCATCCATGATTTTAAAAGCCAAAGCTCGGAATGGTTCATCAACAGAAACCGTTGCCACTTCACCCGTTGGCTCACCTGTTTCCTCATCAGTTAATGGCTGTGGAATCACTTCTACAGGACTTGGCAAGTAATCAACAACTGCATCCAAGATTAACTGCATACCTTTATTTTTAAATGCTGAACCACAGTATGTAGGGAAGAAAGCCAATTCATTGGTTCCTTTGCGGATACATTTCTTGATGTCATCCATAGAAACATCTTCACCTTCCATGTAAGCCATCATTAGATCATCATCTTGCTCCACAGCTGTTTCAATCAGTTGCTCATGGTACTTATTAACTTTGTCAACCATATCAGCAGGAACGTCTTGCACCTCAAAATTTTCAGGTTGCATGGTGTCATCCCAAACGTAAGCTTTCTTGGACAACACATCTACGACACCGACAAAATCATCTTCAATACCGATAGGTAAAGTCATCACCAAAGGATTAGCACCCAATACTTTTTCAACTTGACCAACGACTCGGTAAAAATCTGCCCCCATGCGATCTAATTTATTGACGAAGATCAATCGAGCAACACCTGACTCATTGGCATAACGCCAGTTGGTTTCAGATTGGGGTTCAACACCACCTGATCCACAGAATACACCTACACCACCATCTAAAACTTTCAGAGAACGGTATACTTCAACTGTGAAGTCAACGTGTCCTGGAGTGTCAATTATATTAAAGCGGTGATCTTTCCAAAAACAAGTGGTCGCAGCTGATTGAATGGTGATTCCACGCTCAGCTTCTTGATCCATGAAATCCATGGTTGATTCACCATCATGAACTTCGCCGAGTTTATGAATTTTACCGGTTAGTTTTAGAATTCGTTCAGTGGTGGTGGTTTTACCCGCGTCCACATGTGCGAAGATACCAATGTTTCTGTATTTAGCTAATTCTGTCATGTCATTACACTTGCGTCATTTATCCCAAAGATAAAGTTAAAAAACAGGCCCAATTATGATAAAAAGACCTTTGGCTAAATTACTGAGTAAATTCATTGCTTTAATTCAATGAATCAGATCAACAAACTAGACAAAAGTCTCTTATATTTCTTTATAGGCCATAAAGAGCGCGCATCATACTATAAAAGCGTGCTCAGGTTAAGCAATTCGAGAGATATTGGGTGATTTTTTTGAAATTCAAGGTAAAACGCCAACACACCCATTTTCATCAGTGTGTTGGCGTTAAAAAGTCATTGTAAAATGGTTAATTGATAACTTATCTTTCTAGCTATTTTAAAGATAAGCAACCAAACCCACCATAATCACTGTCAAAAATAACGACAGATGAATCACACCTTTGACGCTGGCCATTGGGCCCATTTTGCCAAATATGGCATTCAATTCAATCAATACAGCCAAACCGATAGCAGCCATTAAACCAGTCGATACAGTACTGGTGACTGGAATCATACCTACTGCAACCGCTGCACCATGTTTTGCAGCAAACATACAAAATAACATCGGCGCTGAAAACAATACATTGGTTCTTGAGGCCAAGCCTGCTTTAGCTGCACTTGAAGCCACATCACCTGATGCCAGGCCCAATACCACCTTCTGTTTTGGCCAAATAATCAACCACACGTTCAACATCATAAAAGTACCCATCAAAGCACCTAATAAAATCCATCCGGATAAACTAGCGCCCAAAACACCTAACAAGACAACACCGGTAACAAAGGTCATCATCGCACCCCAACGGAACCACCACAG
>CALLLZ010000193.1 GCA_938008005.1 uncultured Marinicella sp.
CTTTTGCCTCAAAAATAGATTTTATTGATAACAATAAAATCAATGTAACCCGCGAAGTTGATGCTGGATTAGAAACCATACAAGTCGATCTTCCGGCAGTGGTCTCAACTGATTTACGGTTGAATGAACCTCGTTTCGTTAAATTACCGGATATCATGAAAGCCAAGCGTAAACCATTGGACATTAAATCCATTGCAGATTTAGTCCCAAGCCCTAAAGGTCAAGCCATTGAGGTAGTACAACACGAACCACCTCAAGCTCGTCAGAAAGGTGTGATGGTCGAATCTGTTGATGAATTGATTGAAATTTTAAAAGACAAGGGGTTAGTCGGATGAGTAAAGTATTGATATTAGCCGAACACAACGGCTCACAAATTAACCAATCTACTGCAAAAGTATTAACCGCAGCAAAACAATTAAATGCAGATAGTATAGACGTTGTTTTATTTGCAGCTGATGCCAATTTGTCTGCACAAGTAGCTTCTTTAGCTGGCATCGCTGAAGTCAAATTCGTTGAGTGTACAGATAACCACGATCAATTAGCTGCTTCAATTGCACCAACTGTGGCAGAACTTGGTAAAGGTTACAGCCATGTATTTGGCCCATCTACTACATTTGGCAAAGATGTCATGCCACGTGTTGCGGCCTTATTGGAAGTCAATCAATTATCAGACGTGATGGAAATCATTGATGACAATACCTTCAAACGCCCTATTTATGCAGGCAATGCAATCATTACAGTAAAAACTGATACACCACAAATCGTGGCCACTGTTCGTACTGCCTCATTTGCCGCAGATAAATCAACAGATGGTTCAGCAGCTGTGACCGAGAGCAAACTAACAACTGCAGCAGACCACACCTCCTTTGTTGAATTATCTTCTGGCAATTCAGATCGCCCTGACCTACAAACAGCCAGCAAAGTTATATCTGGTGGACGTGGGGTGGGTTCTGAAGAAAACTTTGATATCGTTTACAACTTAGCAGATAAAATAGGCGCGGCCACAGGTGCATCACGAGCTGCTGTTGATGCAGGTTATGTTCCTAATGACATGCAAGTCGGTCAGACTGGAAAAATAATCGCTCCGGACCTATATATGTGTTTTGGTATTTCTGGCGCGATCCAACATTTAACTGGTATTAAAGATGCCGGCACCATTGTGGCCATTAACAAAGATGGCGACGCCCCTATATTCGAAGTAGCTGATGTTGGCTTGGTTGGCGACTTATTTAAAATTATTCCTGAAATGATGGAAAAACTCTGAGGTATAAATCATGGATTTCTTAAAAGAATTGGGTTTGAAAGATGTCAATCCTGGCACATGTACAGATCACAACGTTTGGTCAACTGATCAATCAGCCGGCTTAATTGAATCACACAACCCTGCGACGGGTGAGTTATTAGGCAAAGTAGTTTCATCATCTGATGCTGACTATGAAAATGTTCTTAACCAAGCAGTTAAGGTAGCCAAAGAGTGGCGCACTGTTCCTGGCCCACAACGTGGTGAAGCTGTTCGCTTGGTTGGTGAGGCTTTGCGCAAGCACAAAGATGCCCTAGGCTCTTTAGTAGCTGCTGAAATGGGTAAAATTAAATCAGAAGGTGATGGTGAAGTCCAAGAAATGATTGATATGGCTGATTTTGCTGTAGGTCAATCTCGCATGATGTACGGTAACACCATGCATTCAGAACGTCCCGGTCACCGCATGTATGACCAATGGCATCCACTCGGTGTGGTTGGAATTATCTCTGCCTTTAACTTTCCGGTAGCTGTTTGGTCTTGGAATGCTTTTGTAGCCGCTATTTGTGGCAATGTTTCTATTTGGAAACCATCGCAAAAAGTACCTTTATGCTCTGTTGCGGTACAAAACATCTGCAATGAAGCATTGAAAGATGCCGGTTTCCCGCCTATTTTCATGTTATTCAATGATAACAGCAATGAATTAGCCAAGAAATTTGTTGATGATCGCCGTGTTAATTTGGTTTCTTTCACTGGTTCCACTCATGTTGGACGTCAAGTGGGTGTTCAGGTTGCAAAACGCATGGGTCGCTCCTTGCTTGAACTGGGTGGCAACAATGCCCTGATTGTCGACAAGTCAGCTGATTTAAAATTAGCTGTACCTGCCATAGTTTTTGGTGCTGTAGGCACAGCTGGGCAACGTTGTACCACCACTCGTCGTTTATTCGTGCATGAAGACATTGCTGACGATTTAATCGCAACAGTGGTTAAAGCCTATAAACAAGTCCCTATTGGTAATCCTTTGAACACTGATACTTTAATGGGCCCTTTGATTGATGAAGCATCGGTTCAAATGTACTTGGATGCAGTTGAAAAAGCCAAAGCAGCCGGTGGTGAAGTCTTAACGGGTGGAAACAGAGTTGATGGTCCGGGCAACTTTGTTGAACCATGTGTCATCAAAGCCCAAGGCGACTGGGACGTGGTTAAAACTGAAACCTTCGCTCCTATCTTATACGTTATGACTTACAGTGATTTAGATGCTGTGATCGAATCACAAAATGATGTTGCCCATGGTTTGTCTTCAGCGATTTTCACCAATGACCTGCGCCAAGCTGAACAATTCCTATCACCGGCCGGATCAGACTGCGGAATTGCCAACATCAACATCGGTACATCAGGTGCTGAAATCGGTGGTGCTTTCGGTGGTGAAAAAGACACTGGCGGTGGTCGTGAAGCCGGTTCTGATGCATGGAAAGCTTACATGCGCAGACAAACCAACACCATCAATTACTCAACCGAACTGCCACTGGCACAAGGAATTAAATTTGATATCTAGCAATTGATTTAAAGTCGAATTAAAAAAGGGCCAGACTGGCCCTTTTTTAATTTATGTAAAAAAATAAGATGTCATCCTGAGTGAGCCCCAGCGAGCCGAAGGATCTCCCAATGCCAGCTAATAGCTGACTCCTTGATTTTCAAATCTTTTGTCAGTTTTTAACTTTATTAAAAAAGAAGTCTTACATTTACAACTTGGTCTTATTTAACAAATAGAAGATTAAAGGATCTACATCACCTACCATAACCAGGAGCTGAATCTAACAAATGCTGATGTTTATCAAAATAATCAGCATAAAAACTTAACTTTTCAT
>CALLLZ010000194.1 GCA_938008005.1 uncultured Marinicella sp.
GCTTATGCGCCAGATTTAACCAGCTTCATCACCAACTGTGTAGCTGGGGTATTACCAGATGAAGTTATGCTGTATGAAGTCAACGTTATGAATACTGGCAACATTGATATCATCGGTGCACAAGTTAGCACTGTATTGGGCGGACTGATGACCACTCCTTCATGGATATGTCAGGCCACTGGTGGTGCCACTTGCGACAACACTGCAGGAAACGGTGATTTGAGCGAACTGGTTGATTTACCGGTGGGTTCTGAATTGGTTTACATGTTTGACACCACTGTGACCGGTTCTTTATTGGAGTTTATTGATGTAGAAACCTCGGTTTCCATGCCATCAGGAACTACTGATGTGAACATAGCTAACAACACCACTTTTGATAGTGACTTGATTTATCAATTCATCTTCAAGGACGGTTTCGATTGTGCCGCACCAGGCACCATTGAATCTACCAACTTACTGCTTGATTCTTTATTGAATTAAACTTCCTAGTTGTCAATAAAAAAGCCCAGACAGCCATAAGCTGCCTGGGCTTTTTTTGTTTGTCATTGAATATAACTGAATATATACAACCTTCATCAATTTCAAAGCGTTTTTACTTAAGCAGTTGATTAAAAACCTGCTTCGACTCAATTCAGCACAAAGCTTAGAATCAATTCAACACAGGACTTTGCCGCGATCAACAATAGAGTTTCGGCACAACTCAACCAGCGAAACCATTCACTGAGCGGAACCAAAATGCAAAGACCTAAACTTAACGCATTAGCTGAAAAGCTTCAGCTCCGCTCATCCAGCGAAATAAAAAGTTAATTTGACGGAACCTGAGAACCTAACAAAGTTGGCAAATATATATCTTTTATGATTGCAAAAGGCAATTTATCATCAGCAGAGTTATAAGCATCTCCAGTAAAAACAGCAACCACATTTAATGCAGGAATAACAAAGATATACTGCCCACCATTGCCTGTTGCAGTTTTTGCCATGTACAGTTGCTCATTGATTTGAAAAGGTATATTCCACCAAAAAAAACCATAATCTATACCAGCCAATTTCACCTGCGGAATTGTTGCTTGTTCAATCCAAGATGTTGAAACGACTTGCTGACCTTGCCAAATGCCATTCTGAAGAACCAACTGTCCAATTTTTGCCAAATCACGTGTAACCATATAGAGGCGTTTTCCTGAAGGCGAGATATCTTTTTTCTTTGAAGTGTGGCCCCAGCTGTAATTATTGATACCGAGTGGTTTGAAAAGATATTTTTCAGTAAAATCGTCAATATCCATGCCACTGGCTTGAGCGATAACTTCAGCCACTAAAATTGCACCCATTGAACAATAATAAGCCACCTCACCAGGGTTATTTATCACAGGTAAATCTAATGTGTATTGCAACCAGTCTTTCTTTTTATAAACCTTATCTTCTTGGCCTTTAGATTTTTTATCCCAGTCATTGCAATCCAAACCCGTACTCATTGTAAGTAAGTGTTCAATGGTGATTTCTTGTTTGAATTGATGTTTATTCTTTTTCGCTTGGTGAGTTTTCAAATATTTAAAAACTGGATCTTTGATGCCATCAATATACCCTTGATCAATCGCAATGCCCATCAGTAAAGCCCTGATACTTTTGGTGACTGAACGCAAGTCATGTTGCTCATCAGCGCGATAACCATCAAAGTAATGTTCTAATACCAGGTACCCATCTTGCACCAATACCGCGCTATCTATCTTATGTTTTCCAGCCTCTAGTTGAGTGATCATTTTTTCGATCAATCCAACATCCAAAGCTTTAGAAACCAAGCTTTTAGTTAGCCAACTATCTGCTTTTTTTACTGGCGATTGATATAAATATGGAGATTCGGCAGCAGTGACAAAACTTATGCCAAGAATAGAAATTGAAATAAAAAACCCAAATTTCAACAAGTGCATAAAAGTACCTTTCGTGATAATGATATGCCGTTGACTATAACAAACTGATCATGAACATTTCATTAACTGCTGGCATTCACCTATTATTATTTACTTTTGATCCATCTGCATAAACATTGGAATAACCAGCGGCATTAATTACTTTATATATCTGGAGCTTAAAAGTTAAAGTTTACCCCAAGATAAAAACCATCGGTTTTCAGATCACTTTTGAAACTGTTACTATTTTTCAAGTCCACATCCAAACTGCGGTAACCTAAATCAGCACCCAATCCTGACTTACTCTGGTATTTGAGAGCCAAATCAAGGTCGGTAGCTTGGTTACTATCAAAACTTAATGCTTCAACAGTTGCACCGACAGAAAAGCCGGTAAAAGGCAGATCAAATTGAGCTCTGGCATAAACCATCGGTATCCAGTCATCAAAATCAGATTCATCATCAATTATACTTTGACCTTGATTTTGCAACTGAAAACGGCTGTAACCATCAAAATACTTGGCACTCAAGCCCAAGTCTAAATTAACCCAATTATCTAAAACTTCATAGTACAGCGCTATGTCGGTGTGCGACAGGTCAATATCTCCATCAACCAAAACAGCTTGTCCTACCAAAAAATTAGGGTTTGATACCGGGATTAAACCCGAGGCCTGAAGGTTATTTTGTTGTAATTTAATGTTTGGCAAGAACGGGACTGGGTGCTCAAAAGTCACAAAAAAATTAACATCATTGTTGTCGCCAAAATCAATGTCCACCGAACCATCTGCAGCAACTGGTGATCGCACTTCACCTTTCATGTCATGGTTTAAATAATTTATACCCACTGAAAAGCCCAAAATATCTGCTTTAACCACAGAAGTAAATAGCAGTGAAAAACACAATACTCCAATTAATCTATCCATCATAATGAAAATCCTGAGACACTTTTAAAAGCCAGCATTCTAACCCAATCTAACAGCTAATGAATACACAGCTTAAGAATTTCAAACAAAAAAAACCGCTGTCTCAATTTAACTGAAACAACGGTTGGGTTCATAACCCATTATTCATGGGCTCTGATATATTATTTATTAAAGTAGATTACTTACCCATGGCTTTTTTGATCATGCCAACAACACCTAATAAGACACCACCACCAGCTCCACCAGCAGCTACACTACTTAAAATACCGGTTAAATCCATACCACCGCCGCCGCCCATACCCAGCATCCCAAGCACTTGACCACCTATACCACCGCCTAAAATACCCACCACTGAATTCCACAATGGACCGAGCGAAAACTTTTTCAAAAGACCACCAGCAGCATTGCCTCCAACTGCTCCACTCACTAAGTTTATAATCATTGGTAATAATGATTCCATATATCCTCCTTCATTTATTATTTATACATTCAGCTAGTTAAACTCACATCAACTAACGACTTGTTGAAAAAAATGTTTAATTTTCGTTAATTATTCTACCACATTCTTGCTATTTACGGTTCACCGAAAAAAATAAAACCTGGTTAACTCAATTTTTTCTCAAGCCAATATTGCTTGTGAGCATGACAAAAAAACATTCAAAATCAAAGATAAATTTAAAACCCTATGATCCCATGAATTACTGCTTAGTTGATTTACCGGTTTTGTTTTGCTTAAAGACCTTAACCCAAAACCACACCTCCACCATCGCTGCTACACCGAACAAAATATAGGCACCGGTATTGATCCCTGCCGCATAAAGAGAAAAAGCCAATATACCCAATCCGATCAGTATCAAAGATTTTCTACTCATTATTTTCTATCCAAATTATTATTTATAGCTCCATTCTATTACATCAAACCACTCACTGGCAGTTGACCATTCGATTTATGTTAAAAATATAAATTTACCTCCATTACCACCACATAATTTAGTTAAAATGGAGTGTTAGATTCAGACTTCATTTACATGAAAACAATTTCTCTTAGAGGCGCAAGGACTCACAATTTAAAAAATATCGATATCGATCTTCCGCGTGATCAGTTCATAGTGATTACTGGCCTTTCTGGCTCGGGCAAATCTTCACTGGCTTTCGACACCATTTACGCCGAAGGCCAGCGGCGCTATGTAGAGACTTTCTCTCCGTACGCCAGACAGTTTCTCGACCGGATGGACAAGCCAAAAGCAGAGCGCATAGACGGCATCCCTCCTGCGATTGCTATCGATCAAACCAACCCGGTCAGAACCTCACGCTCAACAGTCGGCACGATGACCGAACTTAACGATCATTTAAAACTGCTATTTGCACGGGCAGCGCATCTGCACTGCCCCGACTGCGGCAAACCGGTGGAGCGGGATTCCCCGGACCAGTTAGCGATAACGCAACTGGATAAAAGCACGTCCAGTCATGCCATGGTGACATTCACCATACAGATTCCGGAAAACTTTACAAAAGAAGAAATCGAAACCTGGCTGCAACGCCAGGGGTACACAAGAACACACAAAATAAACAAGAAGTCGATAGAAGTCATTCAG
>CALLLZ010000195.1 GCA_938008005.1 uncultured Marinicella sp.
GTTGGCATTGACCAAACAAAACCAAAACGGCTTTTTTCTGATTCATTATGTCCTGATCCATTACTGAAGGGCAACAATGCCATTGGACCATTTGTGGTTAATCGCTCAAAAGCCCTGTGCTGGTGTTTTTGCGAGGAGACTATATTACAAATGACTGCACTGCGTTGATAGGATTTAACGGCAGTTTCTAATTTAAGTCGTGACCTGATGGGAGATTGCACACCATCAGCACCTACCATTAATTGTGCGCTTACTTGCTTAACTGAACCTTCATGCTCTATGGATAAACTCACGTGCGTATCAGCTTGTTCGAATTCAAGCAGTTTTGCAGGCTGTAGCATGGTAATCGACTTGTGCTTTTGTACTGCCTCTAATAATACCTTTGCCAGCTTTTTGGCCGCCACCACATGACCCAGCTGTGGAACTTCTAATTCATCTTTATCAAATTGCACCATTCCAAATCGACCTTGGTTAGATACATGAACGCGGTCGATGTTCGTGGTGTGAGTTTCTAATTCTGGCCATATTCCCAGTTCTTGCCAAAACAATTGTGATGCTGGGTTGATAACGATGGTGCGGTCATCAAATTGCTCATCAGTTTCATCTTGTGTGGACTGGGCCTCAAGCAATACAGTTGTTATGTCTTTCTGAGCCAATGATATGGCCAGTGCCATACCAACCATACCACCACCGACGATAGCGACTTCAGTGGCACCACCTGAATGACCTTTAGGCATTACCCTGCTTGGCATCTTGTTTAGCCATGTCACTGCGCTGCAAACCAATTTTTTCAAAATAATCAGCTCCCACATCGGTAACGTACTCATTTGAAAAACATGAAGAGTCAAAACGGTCTATATTAGGATTCCCTTCTAAACATGCTGCTTCAAGATCTTCTAATGTTTGGTAGATCAATCGATCTGCACCCAGAATCTCACAAATCTCATTTTCAGTTCTGTTATGTGCTACCAACTCTTCAGAAACTGGCATATCAATACCATAAACATTGGGGTATCTGACTGGTGGTGCCGCTGATGCAAAAAACACTTTTTTAGCACCAGCTTCCCTGGCCATTTGAATAATTTGTTTAGAAGTTGTCCCACGAACAATTGAATCATCAATTAAAAGTACATTTTTATTCCGAAACTCTAACTCCACAGCATTGAGCTTTTGGCGAACTGATTTTACCCGTTGATCTTGGCCTGGCATGATAAAAGTTCTACCAATGTAACGATTTTTAATGAAACCTTCACGGAATTTAACATCCAATGCATAGGCCAAAGGAATGGCGCTGGTCCGTGAAGATTCTGGAATTGGGATGACCACATCAATTTTTTCACCTGCCCATCGTTCTTTAATTTGTTCAGCTAACTTTTCACCCATACGCAATCTGGCTTTATACACCGACACATCATCAATCATTGAATCAGGTCGTGCAAAATATACAAACTCAAATACACAAGGTGACAACTGGGTTTGTTGCGCACATTGTTTTCTGTGTAACTTGCGGTCATTGGTGATAATAATGGCTTCACCTGGTGCCACATCTCCAAGCAAGTCAAAATCGTGTTGATCCAAAGCGATGCTTTCTGAAGTCACCATATATTCATCTTGAAAACCTTCAGATTTTCTGACTCCATCAACCAACGGCCTGATGCCATTAGGGTCACGAAAAGCAATGATGCCATAACCCGGAATGATCAAAACATTGGCATAAGCACCTTTACAGCGTTTATGTACCCTGGACACCGCATGAAAAATAGCTTCAGGCGTTATCATCAAGCCAGAAGCATTTTGTAGCTCATGAGCAAACACATTTAAAATGACTTCAGAATCAGACTGGGTATTGATGTGTCTTCTGTCTTCAGCGAATAACTCCTTTTTCAATTGACCTGCATTGTGCAAGTTACCGTTATGAGCTAAGGCAATGCCAAATGGCGAATTGACGTAAAACGGCTGCGCCTCTTCAAGATCACTGGAACCAGCAGTTGGGTATCTTACATGACCAATCCCTGAATGACCTTTAAGTTTTTGTGCACTTTCAGACCTAAACACATCACTGACCAAACCATTATTTTTAACCAACTCTAACTTTCTGCCTTCGCAGGTTGCTATACCCGCAGCATCTTGACCCCGGTGTTGTAAAATGGTTAAACATTCATAAATGGTTGAGGCTACATCGTGGTTGCCAATCATTCCAACTATTCCGCACATTACAATTTGGGTTCCGGTTCGGGTGTTTGATCGTCTGTCTCTTCTATATTAGAGTCTTCTGAGACAGGTTCTTCACCATCTGTTGAGGTGTTATCTTGCAGTGCCGGATTCAATGTTTTTTTTAATTGATCCGGGTCAATGAAAGAAAAATATTCTGCCATATCTTCTGGCATTTGTTGTTTAACCCAGCCCGCTAATTTTGCAAACTGAGGCATTAATTTGGATTCTGTCCACCAGGGATCTTTAGAAAATGGAGTGGCTTGCAAAAACAATACCAAAGCCGTAACAGCAACCACGCCACGACTTAAACCGAAAAACATACCAAAAAAGCGATCTGTAGCGCCTAAACCCGTTTTAGTAATCATTTTTCCTACCAGGTAATTTATCATGCCACCAATGATTAAAGCAGCTAAGAACAATGCCACAAAAGCAATCAGATGTCTGGCTGAAGGCAACTCAATGAACGACTCTAACCAATTAGCCCCTTTATCTACAAAAGTCCAAGCCAACCAGAATGCTCCTACCCAGATTAACAAAGACAACACTTCTCGTATTAATCCACGAAACAAACTGACAACAATCGATAAGATCAATATACCTAATATGGTGAGGTCAAACCAATTCATAGTTAATCAACTATTTGTCCAAGTTCATGACTCTTGATTAAACCGTCCAACTTAAGTTTCTGTTTGATATCATTTTTTGTTTTTTCGGCATCAATTTTTTCCATTAAGGGCCCAATTCTTAAACGATATAATTTGTCACCCTTGTCATTAACAATCGCATCTACAAAACCTGTAAAACCAGCAGCCTTTACTTTATTGCGCAATTCAATGGCATTATCTTTGGCAGAAAAACTACCCAACTGAACCACCCAGCCCATTGGACCTTGACTGGCCATTTGCGAAACTTCTTGCGCACTTAAGGTTACTATTTTGGGTGTTCCTATGTTGAGTTTTAATTGATTAACCGAATTAACATAAGCATTGGCTTTGCTTTCATCTCGGTATAATTCTTGAGACCAAACTCTATAAAGTTTCAACCCAGGGTTATATTCAACAATGGTCTTGATGTTTTTTTGCATTAATGAGCTTTTAACTTTTTCAGCATTACCCTGTTGAGAAAAACTGCCCAACTTAACTCTATATGCTTGTTTCAACGAAGCTGCATGAACAGGCTTAACCACCTCCTTTACTATTTCTTCTACAGGTTTTTTTTCTACCACAGGATTAACTTCAACTGGTATAACCTCAGGTGTTGTTAATTTTTCTTTTATTTCGTTAGGAATTGGATCTGTTTCAGCTGGCAACTCAGTGCCTTCGGCCACAACAGAACTTGGTATTTGAGTTGCCGTTTCATTAGCTATGGTTGGTTGGTTTGCAACGTTTTTATCAATCAATTCAGCTTGATTTTTTTCAACCACCAATTCCACTTCACTGGCAGGCATTTCATTAACTTCAGATACTGGCTTATCCAATTCAAACCTTTTAACTTCCAAATTATTTTCACCAACATCCGGAATAGTTATACTGATATTTTGATTGTTTTTTTGTTCAACTTCACCGTCAAAAAGCATGGGAACAAAAATAACCGCCAAAGCAATGATGACTGAGGCACCGATTAACCGTTGTTTTAACTCTTGATCCATTGATTATCCATTGATTATTTAGTAAAAAACTTACGCAGTTAACGCCGAGCTCAAAAATGAGACCAACTCTTCAAAAGACATTTGTTGCTGTCCAAAAGCCCTGTCTTGAAGGGCTTTTAGCGAATAAGTCTGTTGCTCAAACTCTTCTTCACCTATTATTATAGCGAACTTAGCGCCGGATTTATCGGCTTTTTTAAATTGAGACTTGAACGAAGCTTGCCCCATATTTACCATCATATTTAATCCAGGAATGGCACCTCGAATCGACTCTGCCAACTGAAATACTTCATGTCCTGGAATAGCCTTGTCATAAACCATATATACATGAGTTTGTGCAACGGGTTGCCATAAATCATGATCTGATATCAATTCCACTAAACGATCCACACCCATGGCAAAACCTGTGGCTGGCGTCGATTTACCACCTTGCATTTCAACCAAACGATCATACCTTCCACCTGCACATATAGTCCCTTGTGCACCCAGATCATCTGTAACCCACTCAAATACATTGTGGGTATAGTAGTCTAATCCTCGAACCAACTTATGGTTAATTTGATAAGCCAACCCACAAGCATCCAAAATTTCACACAAACCCTTGAAGTGAGCTTGTGAAGATTCACTTAAATAATCTTTAATCAATGGAGCATTTGCAATCATTGATCGCATGTTAGGGTTTTTAGAATCTAAAATTCGCAAAGGATTACTGTACAGCCTATTTTTAGCTTCTTCATCTAATACATCGTTGTGTTTTTCAAAATAACTGATTAAAACATCACGATAAGCAGCTCTGCATTCGGCCGGACCCAATGTGTTAAGTTCCAAACGCACATTTTTCAAGCCTAATTGTTGCCACATTTTACTGGTCATCAACAACAATTCAGCATCCACATCAGGACCATCAAAACCAAAAACTTCAACACCAACCTGTGAAAACTGGCGATTTCGGCCTTTTTGAGGCTTCTCATAACGAAACATCGGACAGTTATACCAAAGCTTTTGTGGATCATTAAAAATTAATCCGTTTTGCAAAACCATGCGTACTGTTGAAGCCGTTCCTTCCGGCCGCAAACTGACTGATTCACCTTTACGAGTATTGAAGGTAAACATTTCTTTTTCAACTACATCAGTGACTTCGCCAATGGCTGAATGAAAGAGAGTGGTTTTTTCTAAAATGGGAAAACGTATTTCCTGATAACCATATTCCTTTAATATGGCAGTGATGGTGTGTTCAAGTCTTTGCCATACCCATACCTGATCTGGTGTGACATCGTACATACCTTTCAGTCGATTGATTTTTTGACCCAAAATTAAATCCTTGCAAAAAAACGTATTTTATACGAGCCAAGCACTTAGATACAGTACCTTGTTAACATCAAATCAATGTGGCAGTTTATAATTTAAGAACTTGGTTCTAAAGGCCAGTTAAAGTCAGCAATATTTCTTCTGATCAAAGGAGCCAGCTCTATGGAGTTGTCATTAATCATAAGTTGCATTTTTCCGGCATTACCAATTCTAAAATGCACTGGTTCAGTAACTTGAAACTCTTTCAAGCCAGGGCCCAACAAATCTTGTACAACAAGTTCTCCATCAAGCGTTTTGATTGAAACCCAGGCTTGTTCTTCAAATTCCATCACTATTGAGTAAACTGCTGCAGCGTTATCTGTTTCAGTGGCAACAGAGACTTCATCAATAAC
>CALLLZ010000196.1 GCA_938008005.1 uncultured Marinicella sp.
AAAATCTTCGATGATGGCGTTACCGATAATTCTCGAATCAGTGCGTCGGGTCATATTACCCACCGCATCATATTCATACTGCATATACTGCACATCCGAACCACCTTCCGTACGACCTGTCATTAACAGTTCCATGCGTCCAGCCACATCGTAACTGCGGTGGGTGTAGATGCCATTACCTGACAGTTCTTTAGATACATTACCCCAAGCATCACGATTCAGGATCGTTTGGTAAGTAATACCCGTTCTGATGCCTTGGGTTGAAGCTTGGTAGCCTTGATCATTGTAATGATACAAGCTACCCATGCCTGAAGCATCATACATGGCATGAACCCGTCCATAAGCATCATAGAAGGTTTGTTCTGTGCGCATTAAGTTATATCCAACCAAGGTGGACTTAACTGTATCTGGGCGACCAAATGCATCATAAGTATAAGTCTTTTGGCTGGCGTTACTGGACTCAGAGACCAGCTGCCCAAAAGATGAGTCACCCGGTGTGTTATCAAAGGTGTATTGGTGATGATCTTCTAAGGCTGCGCTGGTGCAGCTGGAGTTGGCACCCGTATAATAACGCTTATCATATACACGGCCCATCTCATCGTACTTCATCTTGGTACAGTTATCTTTGGCATCTACCTGGTGTTCTAGTTGGCCCAACACATTGTATTTGTAGAACCACACACCCAAATCTGGATCATTGATGCTGGTCACGTTATCAAAGTCATCATAGGTCGTAATAATTTTATCCACATTTCCAGCCAGCGGCCCATCAACTTCAATTTTATTACCACGGGCATCATAGTCATAAAGCACAACAGAGTCATTGGCGTCTTTAACTTGCTTGATTTGGCCCAATGCATCGGTGAAGGTACGGGTGATATGATTATGGGCGTTTTTAACCTTCATTTTTAATAGATCACGACCCAAGTCATAACTATAAGAGGTGTAGGTTAGATTCGCCTGAGGCCCAACATTACTGGTGGCCGAGAAGGGTACTCGGTTAAGTATTTCTCTACCCAGCTCATCATAAGCCATGCGGTTCCAATGATTGGCATTGGTTACTGATGGCGGGCTGAACTGTGGCGTTGAAGTAGCGAGCAAGCGACCTGCGGTATCATACTGTTGGTCAACGTAGATTTTCTGTGCTGCGTTAAATCCTTGGGTCACTGTTCTGATCACCCGGCTTAACTGATCATAACAAGTCCATTGGGTGGGTGCTATAGAAGCACCAGCTGATTGGCTGGTCGTGATGGTGTGGTAGGTGGTTCCAGCACCACAATAACTACCGGCTCCATTTTGATAAGTAACCTGGCTGAATGCACCGGTTTCATCTATGGTATAGAACAACTTACCCATGTCATCATACTTCTGATAGGTTTTTAGACCTTGGGCATTTTGAGTGATTTCAGGTAATCCCAGCTTGTTATATTGCAGCACTTCTTGGGTTTTTCTGAAACTGCCATCAATGAAGTTTCTGGTTTTTAGCAAAACTCTAGACTGACTATCAAAAGTATTTTCTTTTTTACTCAGCACACTCGCCGTTCCAGTTAACGACTCTTCTTTAATTTGTCCATAGGCATTTCGCGATACGATGGTTCTGGTTTTGGAAGCAGATGAACCAATTGCTTTGAATCTTTCGCTAGTTAACAGTGCTTGGGCATCAAAAGTCCTGTCTACCCTGCGAGTTTTGGGGCTTTGTCCTGGTCTTTCATGGGTGACTTGCTCTGCTCTGACGCGATCAACAATCCACTGACCAGTTTCATAACCTTCTTGATAACCGTAATTGGTCTTTTTATATTGCGCCCAATCATCACCAGTATCAGTACCTTGGTAGGTGGTTTCAATCGATCGAGCCATAAAACCGACTCTTGGGGAATAACTGTAATCAGTTACTGTCGATCCTGTTTGGCGGCCTTGGTTTAATTCAAAACTTTGTGTTGAAGTTTTATCCTGATAAACAAACACCGACCTGCCATCGGTTCCATTATCCGAACCATGGGTCCAAATGACTTCAGATGAACTGAGCAAGGTGGCATTATCAGTACCGGTAACACTGGCGGTTAATGCATCAACTCCCGCTGGACAATATAAACCATTTTCTGTGATGCATGGATTGTCCTTAGGAATGACTGGGCCACAACTGTTATCCACCCAACAAGGTGTGCTTAAGTCTTTGGTGACAGAATTAACTTGTAATCTATCGGTTGTGGTTGGTACATAGTAGCTGTTTGAAAATTTAACTGAACCGATATAAGGAAAATCTTGTCTTTGAATCGACTGGTTTAAGATTCTGGTTTCGGTATCGAATACTGAAAATTCACCAAAGCCCAAAAAGCCTCGTCCACCGGCTTGTAACTTGGCATTCTTATAGTGATACTCCATTCGACTGTACTGAATAGGACTTAATGCAGCTGTTCCTTGTAATTCATTACCTACAACGTTCCATGCCGGTAAAGTATGCTCAACAGATGCGACCAAGGACATAGCAGAAATGTAATCAAAAACTGGTGCGCGGGAATTACCAAACCACATGATATAGGAGTTGTTTTCTCTTTCATATAAATCAGCACTTCTCATGGAATCATATTCAACCTGCCAAGATTCACCAAAACCGTTGTTAATTTGCGTTATTTTATCTTTTGATTCAATATTTTCGCCTGATGGGTTTTGGCCAAGTGATTTGTAGATTTTTAATTCTCGAGTTGAATCATCCGCTATAAACATCAAGTGATCAGTAATACCATCATGGTTAAAATCAATAAATAAATTTTTATCAACTTTATGCGAGTTTGGACTTCCTGTTGCAGGAAAGTCTGATTCACCGGCTTTTATTTGTGTTGACACCCAAGGTGTGTCCGTTTTAATTTTACCATTCGACCACTTGGTGTAGTTTACATTCCACTTGGCATTATTATCTAAAGCTTTTGAGTACATTAGATCTGGATAACCATCACCATTGATGTCTTGAATATTGAATTGATTGAGGTCTTCATCTACATAATCAGCTCCCATCCCTGAGCATGAAAACTTTTTATCTTGATTTAAAATCGTTGATTCCAGTGAACAGGTTTCTAATTGGCCATCATTGTTTAAATCTTCAAAAATTGGAGCTGTTATCGAGTACTCACACCTTTCACAATTACTTGAACCATTGATGAATTCTGGCCTATAAACGAACCCTCCCATTTCATCTTCCACTAAATGTAACTCAGCAAAAACTGTTATGTTGAAAGGACCTGCACCACTTCCCTGGCAAAGAAACGACCCATCGGTAAGAAGACAAAAATCATCTTTTTCCATCTCTACAATTAACTCTGGGATGCCATCTTGATCTATATCTACAGCATCTACTAATGAGCGAATTCTTGGTAAATCCTCTTCAAAAGGTGTTGCAAAGCCACTGTCAGAAATACCACTACCAACTGCTCCTCCAAACCAAGCGATTCCTTCAAAGTCATTAAAAAAACCAGGTGTGAAAAAATCTATTTCTATTATTTCTGGTTCACCGAATGCTGCTTTGATGTCTCCAACCATTGAAGAAGTCGTATTGTATGTCTGATCATACCTGTTCTCAAAAATAGCGACTTGATCAACACCCATCACATCATCGACACCAATGGCATCTATTAAGCCATCTCCATTAATATCTGTGAACCTCATTATTTCATAGCCAAAATCTTCGATATTAAATGGAGCCGAGTAACCAGCCCCATTCCAAATCATTATATTCTCGCCATTGGTAAAATCAGGGTAACCATCTGCATTAATATCTACAATTGAGTATCTACTGCTTAATGAGGGTCCATTTATAATACGGTATCCACTGCTCTCACTTCTATCTGCTATATAAATTTTCGTTAACCCATCTGATCTAACAATAAAATCTTCTAAACCATCACCATTCGAATCTAGTTTTCTAACGTCATAGCCAATGTTAGACACTGTTCCAACTGTAATGAATGAATTATTAGAAGTCGTCCCAATGTCATTTTCAGCCTCATTACCCCAGTCAAAGAATGTAGGAACAAAACATGAAGTATTATTCGAAGCAGAACTACACTCAGTAATTGAAGACAACAAATCCATATTTGCTGTATCTTTTGCCGTGTAATTAAGCTTGTAGTGTCTGATATCTGTATTTTCAAATTTTGATGTGACACTAATGAGCCTTTTACTGTCACGAAGCTTGACTGGGAGTCTGCGGATAAAAGGCTGTGAGCTTGTTGAGTCTAAGTAAACTATATCAGTTGCAATTACAGCTGAAGTGACCTGGTTACTTTGTTTGGTTTCATAATTAAACTTAACCGAACCGATAGGTAAAGTAC
>CALLLZ010000197.1 GCA_938008005.1 uncultured Marinicella sp.
CTCTTCAGTGGCATTGTCATCTCGATTGAACAGCAGATCTTCGATTTTGTCTTTGATATTGGTTGGAATGTCATCATAAACAGTCAGTTGGCCGGCGTTGACAATGCCCATGTCCATGCCAGCTCGGATGGCGTGGTAAAGAAAAACTGAGTGTATTGCTTCACGCAATGGGTTATTACCACGAAATGAAAATGAAATATTAGACACACCACCTGAAACCATGGCATGAGGTAAGTTTTCTTTGATCCAACGGGTGGCATCAATAAAGTCTTTGCCGTAATTATTATGCTCATCAATACCTGTCCCAATGGCGAAGATATTGGGGTCGAAAATGATGTCTTCGGGAGCAAAGCCAACTTGTTGTGTCAATACATCATAAGAGCGCTTACAGATTTCAATCTTTCGCTCATAGCTGTCTGCCTGACCAGTTTCATCAAAGGCCATTACAATGACTGCAGCACCATATTTTTGTGCCAGTTTGGCATGTTTAATGAATTCATCCTCACCCTCTTTAAGACTGATTGAGTTCACCACACCTTTGCCTTGAATGTGTTTAAGGCCTGCTTCTAGCACTTCCCATTTGGATGAGTCCAACATGATAGGAACTCGGCCAATGTTAGGCTCTGAACCAATTAAGTTCAAAAAAGTGATCATCATCTCTTTAGAGTCAATCAGCCCTTCATCCATATTGATATCAATGATTTGTGCGCCATTATCAACCTGTTCCTGAGCGACTTCTAAGGCAGTTAATAAATCGTTTTCTTTGATCAATCTTTTGAATTTCAGTGAACCTGTGACGTTGGTGCGTTCTCCTACATTAATGAAATTCATTTCAGGGGTTATGGTTAATGGCTCTAAACCAGATAAACGACAGAATGTGGGCGGTTTTGGTATTTTTCGGGGTTGATGATCTTTGGCCAATTGATTCATGGCCGCCATGTGTTCAG
Source organism: uncultured Marinicella sp. (assembly GCA_938008005.1). Taxonomy (GTDB): domain Bacteria; phylum Pseudomonadota; class Gammaproteobacteria; order Xanthomonadales; family Marinicellaceae; genus Marinicella. The sequence continues at coordinate 948 of CALLLZ010000197.1, forward strand.
GTGTGGTGCCACAACAACCTCCCATGATATTGATGTGTCCATTGGCGACCATTTGTTTCATGATGCCTGCCATATGCTCAGCTGTATGATCGTACTCACCCAGCTCATTAGGTAGGCCTGCATTGGGGTGAATACTCACATAACATTCACAAATATCTGATAACTCTTTGATGTATGGAATTAAGTCGTCAGCGCCTAAAGCACAATTCAATCCAATTGCCAAAGGTTTAACGTGCCTGACAGAGTGATAAAATGCGGCCAAGGTTTGACCTGATAAGGTACGTCCACTGGCATCAACTATAGTACCTGAAATCATGATAGGTATCTGTGACTGTTGATCCTGAAGCACGTTTTGTAGGGCAAACAGTGCTGCTCTTGCGTTTAAAGTATCGAAAATAGTTTCAACCATCAAAACATCCGCACCACCTTCAATTAATCCAAGTGTGGCTTCGGTATAAGCTGTTACCAGTTCATCGAATGTGACATTACGGTATTCGGGGCGATTGATATCTGGTGAAATTGATGCAGTGCGGTTGGTTGGTCCTAAAACGCCAATCACCCAACGAGGTTTTTCGGCAGTGGTATATTTTTTACACGCATTTTTAGCGAGTAAGGCTGATTGTTTGTTGATTTCAAATGTCAGTTCTTCACATGCGTAATCTGCTTGAGCGATACTGGTGGCATTGAATGTATTGGTTTCGACAAAATCAGAACCAGCCGCTAGGTTTTGTTCATGTATATCTTGAATAATTTTTGGTTGAGTTAAAGATAAGATGTCATTATTACCTTTCAGATCATCAGAATGTTCTTTGAGTAACTCGCCGCGGTAATCCTCTTCTTGTAATTTTAAAGTTTGAATCTTGGTGCCCATAGCAGAATCTAACAGTAAAATCCGGCTGTTTAATTGATCGATTATTTGCTTGCGAGTGTTTTGCTTATTTGTTGACATGATGTCTTTACCTGTTAATTCTATGCTATTTATTTAAGGGCTTCTACTGTGATTATTTTGAAGTGAGGTTTTCTTTGCTCTTGAGAACTGATGCCTGCATCGATGCGATTGAATCCTGCAGTTTGACACCATTGTGTCAATTGTTCAGGGCTGAAACCGAGGTTTTTATGGCCATAATCGGTGAGTACAGATTGATGACTGTGAGCATCTAAAGTTGAAATTAATAAGCGACCACCTGGTTTAATCACTCTGTAAGCTTGTTTAATTACAATTTTTGGATCAACTGAATAAGTTAATACATGTAACATGAGTACGCTATCAAATTGATCGTTATCAAAAGGCAAATCATGTATGTCAGATTGGTTAAACTTTACGTTGTCTAAATGTTTTAAGCGGGATTTCGCCGCTTCAATGGCTTTTGAATTATTGTCAACACATGTATATAAATCAGCATTTTTAGCCAATAACTCGGCCAATACGCCATCGCCAGATCCCAAATCTAAAACTTTTCCTAAATTGATCAATTTAGAGATAACACGAGTGGTGGCCTCCCACGTTCTTCCAGGTGAATAATGTCGTTCCATGTCACCAGCCACTGCATCAACCCATTGGTTAGAGGCGGCTTGTTCAGACATGACAAGTTTCATTTGTTGGTTATCTTGGGCAATCAAGGGATTGTCGGCATAATGGGTTTGGACAACACCTAATAAATCGTTGAACTGTTGTTCAGTTTGATTGTTGTTTAAGCGATAAAATGAACTCACTCCTTGTTTCCTGACTTGTACTAATTTATTTTTTTTTAAGTGTGATAAATGGGTTGAAACCCGTGGTTGGGCCAAACGGGTTATTTCTGCCAGTTCTGCAACGGTCAACTCCTGCTGCTGTAACAACAGTATCAAACGAATTCGTGATTCATCTGCTAAGGTTTTAAATAAATTGTTAATGCTCACTATATCTTTGTATCTTGATTAAGAGATATATTGGATTTTAGGTGATTATTTTGATAATACAAGAGTTATTGTTGGGTATATTAAAAAGTGCAGAAAGAACATCGGTGTTTAGGTTTAATAGATTTTTATACATATGGACATATAAATGGTGAAGCTGTGGTTTTTGCGCCGGAATGAATGGATTCTCTAGTTGAAGCTAATGCCAAAATAATATACTTTGATACCAAAGTATAATTTAAAAAAATCATTTGCTATGGATATGAAAATAGGCCAACAAAATAAATGTTTTATGGGCTGTATTTCATGCGAGTAAACCGTTAAAATTCATTATTGTGATTGGACGGATACCAACTCATGAAGAGTTGAGTCAAATCACAATATTAATGACGGGGACACCAACTGACTGAGTTCAGTGTGTGCGCTATTTTGTCTACAATTTTACAAAAATAATATAAATTTGAAAAATTGAAACTGAGAAACTGATGCAATCATTACTTACCGCAGAACATAAGAAGTTCATTAAAAACTTTTCCAATAAAGTCAATCAAACTGATTCACCTTACAAAGACAGCATTAAACAATTGGCCAAGCAATTGTTGACTCATATGTCTGTTGATGAAATTAAAAGTCATGAGTATAACTATTGGTTAGAAACTTTTAATGAGATGATCAAAAGCATGTCGCTCAGAAAGTTAAAGAATCCTATTATTAAGATTAATAATTCAAAAAACGACCCATCAGTGTCTCAAATTTTACTGGTTAATGACAACATTCCATTTTTGGTTGATTCTGCCACGATGGCTTGTGCAGAATTTGGTTTTTCGATCAAATTGATTTCTCATCCCATTATTCAGGTTAAAGGCAAAGACAATGAACGGGTATTGATTGAAAAACCTAAAAAAGGTGAGGCTCAAGCTAAATCATTGATTTATATTGAAATTAAACGCATTGATGAAAAGTCTGAGTTGAAAGCATTTCAGGCTTATCTAGAAAACGTCTTCAAACAAATCAGAACTGCAGTAGATGATTGGCAACCGATGGTTGAAGTCATGAAACAGGCAAAAGTATCAATTGGCCAGCTAGGAGATGAATCTGTCAGAACGGAACAACAAGCCTTTGTTGATTGGTTGATAAATGATAATTTTACTTTTTTGGGTTATCGCAGATATGAACTCAGTAAAAAACAATTGGTGGCTGTTAAAGATACCGGTTTAGGCTTGTTAAGCCATGATTTGGATGCAGACGGAAATGATGCGAGCCAGCTTGGGGTTGATGATTACAAAATTAAAAAGCAATCAGATTTGGTGGTGATCACCAAAGTGAATGTAATTTCAAAAATTCACAGAAAAGGTAATCTTGATTATATAGGTTTGCTTGAAACTGATAACAAAGGGAAGGTTGTCGCAGAACATCGATTTATTGGCTTGTTTACTTCAGTGGCTACTAATACCAATTCTTTGAAGATTCCTTACATTAACAACAAAATCAAAGTTTTAATTAAACAGTTTGGTTTTGATGCCCATTCACATTCTGGCAAGATGTTGATGCACATCATTGATACCATGCCGCGTGATGAGGTGCTTCAATCTAACACCAAAGAGTTATTCAATGCAGTGTATCAATCGTTGGTTATTCAAGAGAAAATAACGACTCAAGTGACCGCCAGACAAGATAAATTCAATCGATTTTGTTCATTCATGGTTTATGTACCTCGTGATTTATTCAATACCAATACCCGACACAAAATACAATCGGTTTTAGCAGCGGCTGTCGAGGGTGTAGAGGTTGAATATTCAGTAGCAATTGATGAATCTCATTATGCTCGATTGTATGTGGTTATCAGGGATAATAAACAATTCAACAATGAATTATTAGCCGATATTAAAAACGCTGTCATTGAGGTGGTGACAACTTGGGAAGATAAATTGGCTTTGACATTACAAGAACGCTTAGGTCAAGAAGAAAGCGTTCGTCTGATGCATAAGTTCAGAGATTCGTTTCCGGTGGCTTATCGTGAAGATGTGAGCCCATGGGTGGCATCATTCGATGTGGAAAATGCGGATAAAATAAAAGATTCCGATGACATTGAAATGAGTTTGTATGCGCCCAGAGTCAAACGTCAAGGTGATTTTAGGTTCAAAGTTTTTCGCTTTCATAATACCATTCCACTTAGCGAAGTCTTACCCGATTTAGAGAATTTGGGTTTGCATGTGGTCAGCGAGAGACCTTATGAATTAAAAATGAGTAACGGGCAGAGTATTTGGGTTCAAGATTTTGATTTAACGTTAGAGTCGGGGAATGGTTTAGAACTGGAGTTGGTCAAAACTCGTTTTCACCAGGCTTTCGCTAAAGTTGTGGGAGGTGAGCTTGAATCTGATCCTTTGAATAAGTTGGTTATTTTGGGCGGTTTAACTTGGCGCCAAGTTTCATTCTTACGCAGTTTGGTCAAATATCTGTTACAAACAGGTTTACCTTACAGTATGGACTACATTGAGAAAGCCTTGGTCCAACATTCACATATATCGAGATGGCTTGTAGAGTTATTCTCAATTAAGTTTTCACCTCAGTTAGATGCCGTACAAGCCAAAGAAGCCAGAGAGTATTTAGATTCGTTCAACGAGAAATTTGCCATCCAATGTAAACACTTGAATGTTGATTTGAATCAATACCAACAAGACTGTGTGGACAAATATATCCGCAGCCGTAAATTTTCTCGAAATAATATGGCTGATAAATCCATTAAGGTCATCAATGCTTTATTGACCTCGGTTAAATCTCAAGATGAAGATCGCATTATCGGTCATATGGTCGACATCATTAAAGCCATTCTCCGGACTAATTACTACCAAATTGATATCAAAGGTTTTCATAAACCAGCAATCAGTTTAAAAATAAATTCATCGGCATTATCTTTCTTGCCTAAGCCTGTACCTTTCAGAGAGATTTTTGTCTACTCTCCAAGGGTTGAAGCGATACATTTAAGAATGGGTAAAGTGGCTCGAGGTGGTTTAAGGTGGTCTGATCGATATGAGGATTTTAGAACAGAAGTCTTGGGTTTGATGAAAGCCCAGAATGTTAAAAATTCAATTATCGTACCAGTGGGCTCTAAAGGTGGATTTGTGGTTAAGAAAATGCCTAATGGAACCCGTGATGAAGTGATGAAAGAAGTCATCAGTTGTTATAAAAGTTTTATCGGTAGCATGCTAGATATTACCGATAATATTAAAGGTAAGAAGATAGTTGCCCCTGAAAATGTGGTCAGGCATGATGAAGACGACCCCTATTTAGTGGTGGCGGCAGATAAAGGCACTGCCACTTTCTCGGACATTGCCAATGGTATATCTGAAGAAAGGGGGTTTTGGTTGGGCGATGCTTTTGCCTCGGGTGGTTCTGCAGGTTACGACCACAAAGGCATGGGTATTACAGCCAAAGGTGCATGGGAATCAGTTAAACGTCATTTTCGTGAACTGGGTGTAGACTGTCAGGCCGAGGATTTCTCAGTGGTAGGTATCGGTGACATGATGGGTGATGTTTTTGGAAATGGTATGTTGTTATCTAAACACATTTGTTTGAAAGCTGCTTTTAACCATTTGCATATTTTCTTAGACCCTAATCCTGACTCAGCCAGTAGTTGGCAAGAACGTGATCGACTATTTAAGTTGCCCCGATCTAGTTGGGAAGATTACAACAAAAAATTGATTTCAAAAGGTGGAGGCGTTTTTTCAAGATTTGATAAGGCCATTCCAATTTCCCCTGAAATTAAAGCATGGTTAAAAATTAAAGAGGATGAGTTGGCACCTCAAGAATTGATTAATAAACTGTTATTATCTGAAATAGATTTGATTTGGAATGGGGGCATTGGTACATATATTAAGTCGTCTGATGAAAGTCATGCGGAAGCAGGTGACAGCTCTAATAATTCATTAAGAGTGGATGGTAAGCAACTGAAATGCAAGGTTTTTGGTGAAGGGGGTAATTTAGGGGCGACACAAAAAGGGCGCATTGAGTTTGCTGAATATGGTGGCAAAATCAACACTGATTTTATTGATAATTCTGCAGGTGTGGATTGTTCAGATCATGAAGTAAATATTAAAATTTTACTTAAAGCAATGATGGAAGATGGTTTGTATGACATTAAATCCCGCAATAAATTATTGGCTTCAATGACCGATAATGTCAGTGATTTGGTGTTAAAAAATAATTACATGCAAACCCAAACGTTGAGTTTCATGGCGCATTTAAGTTCCAATCGAGTAGGTGCCAAAGCACATTTGATCCGTTTATTAGAAAGTAAAGGTTTATTGGATCGAGATATTGAATTTTTACCCAGCGATACAGAGTTGGAGCGACGTAGAAAAAACAATGAGGGCCTAACCAGACCAGAGTTGAGTGTTTTGTTGTCATACTCAAAATTAGATTTATTCGAACAAGTAATCGAATCAAACGTATTGGATGATCCTTGGTTGCGCCGCTTATTAATTAACTACTTTCCTAAAAAGCTGCAGAAGGTTGAGGCTAAATATTTAGACAACCATAGATTGAAACGTGAAATCATTGGCACTATTTTAACCAGTCAAATCATAGATCGTATGGGTGCCACTTTTGTGGTTAGAATGCATGAGGATACTGGTGCTGATGTAGGAGCGATCTGCCAGGCGTTTTATATAGTGGTTGAGTTGTTCAAGCTTAATGAATTATGGCATGGTATTGAAGCGCATGATGGCCAAGTTGAAGTTTCTAAACAGATCGAAGCGTTTGTAGCGATTTGGAAATTTGTTCGACAAACCATTCGATGGGTGTTGAATAATTTAGGTCATAACTTGAAAATCGAACAACAATACAATGAATTAAACAAAGGAGTGAATCAATTCCGCAAAGATTTTACCAAGTACATCAATGATGCTGATAAAGCTGCGATGAAGCGAGTTATAAACGCCATTGACAAACAAGGTTTTTCGAATGACCTGGCCCAAAATGTGGCTGCACTGCCATACTTAAGTGCAGCATTGGATGTCGTAAAAGTTGCTAATAAACAAAACGTATCGGTTAAAGATGCAGCTGACCTTTATTTTCCATTAGGTAAAACGTTGAATTTAATTTGGTTGCAAAACATGATTGAACGGTTGGCGGTCAGTAATCAATGGCATGTACATGCACGTGGTGGTTTGCGAGATGATTTAACTGAGTACCATGCACAATTAACGGCTTCTTTGTTGAAAAGGTATGGTAAACAAAAAAATAGCGATGAGATATTAAGTGAATGGAGCCTTGAATTTGGACGAAAAGTTAAAAATGTGAAAGGTATGATGACTTCAATCAAGAATGAAAAAGACGTCGACTATCCAACCATTATGGTCGCAATCAATACCTTAAGCCACTTAGTGACTGCAACTAAGTAATAACAGAAAAAAACATATGACAGCACAGTCTATAGTATGTGCTGTCGTGATATTTACCTTTTCCTAAATTTAGCGACACTGCCTTTCATTAGATACCTAATGACTTTTTCTGGAAGTAATTTGGTCAGTGTTGCGATTGTTTTATTCCGCCAGCCAGTAATACAAACTGCTTGGTTGGTTTCAACAGCTTTTAAGCCTTGTTCAACCACATCATCAGCACTCATCCACATTTTCTTGGACATTTTATTGACCATGCTTCTTGTGCCATTAACGTCATGAAATTCTGTGTAGGTAAAACCTGGACAAAGTGCTGTTACATGAATTTTGCTGTCTATGGCTTCTAAATGTAGAGAGTGGCTGAATTTAATCATGAATGATTTAGCAGCACCGTAGAGGGTGTGTCCAGCAGTAGAGGGAGTTAAGCCTGCCAATGAAGCCACATTAATAATGAATCCAGCTTGTTTTTGTTTCATTGCAGGATAAAACAAATGACTCAGTTCTACCACTGAGTTCAGCATGACTTGTAACATGTCTTGATGAGTACGCCAGTTCACTGCATCGAAATCTCCAGGTACCCCATAACCTGCATTGTTAATTAACATATCAACATGAATTTTATGATCTTGGCAGTATTGGAATAATTTTTGGTTGGCATTATTGTGGCTTAAGTCCAATGCCAATGTTTTGCAAATAACTTGGTATTTTTCAGAGATATGAGCTTGTAAATTATTGAGTTTATCTGCGCGCCTGGCAACCAAAATAATTGACCAGCCTTTGGCTGCTAGGTGTTTAGCAAATGTTTCCCCAATGCCCGCTGATGCACCAGTAATTAAAGCCCATTGTTGTTGCATAATTTTAGTCCTGAATTATTGGCAAAAAAAAAGCCAAACAACCTTTGGGTGATTTGGCTTTGATCAAGTTTGGTTTAGCCCTTACTTGATGGTTAAATCTGTCAGCCTATTTTCTTTTAAGGTAGAGTAATAAGCAGATACATTGGCTATATCTTCATCCGTTAAGGTGGCAGCGAATCCAGCCATGATTCCGTTCTTCCTAGCGCCGGAACGGTATTGTCTTAATGATTGCTCCATGTAATCTGCATATTGACCAGCCAGTTTAGGGTAAGTGTCATCAATACCCATACCATCTAATCCATGGCATGTTGCGCAAACTTGTTCAACTTTTGCTTTTCCTAAAGATGCATCAGCGGCAAACCCAACAGCAGAGAAAAACAGTAAGGCTAAAAACAGTGATTTTTTCAAAAAAGAATTTTTTAATAATAAACGTCTCATCTGGTTTTCCTATTTTTTGTTGAATGTAGCAAAATATGAAGCAATGTCAGCAATGTCTTGATCGCTTAGATTGCCAGCTTGGGCTTGCATAGT